>NZ_LGDB01000183.1:0-222076 GCF_001279655.1 Streptomyces sp. WM6372
AACAGCACTCCCCCCTCGGCATACCCGCCCACACAGCACCAGCCCCCACCCCGGAACACCGCACTCCCCGTCCCGGCGCATCACCTCCCCCGCCCGCCCAGCGGCGCGCCCCGGCGCCGACCGCACCGCCTCCGGCGATGCCGCTCGCACCGGGATTCCCGCCAACGCCGCCGCCCGCGCCGGACCTTCCCCGTGCGGCCGGGGGCCTTCCCGTCCAACGGGCCTTCCCCGTGCGGGGCGTTCCGCTGCGCCGGACCGCCGTGCCCGGTGGGGACGCCCCGGCGCGCGGTCCGCTCCCGGTGGCACCGCTGACTCCGCCGCCCGCGGCCGCGCCCCTGGCGTCGACCGCGTTCCCGGCGGCCGGGGCGCCGACCGGGGGTCCGTCGCCCTCCGGACCCGCGGTCCAGCGACTCCCCTCCTTCGGTTCCGGCTCCGGCTCCGGCTCCGGCCGGTCCATCGGCGCGCTCGCGGCCGCCGCGTCGGCCACGGTGGCCTCGACGCTGGAGCATCTGCGGCCGCCGTCGCAGCAGGCCTCGCCGCCCGGACCGCCGCCGACGTACGCGACACCGCCCGTGGCGCAGGGTGCGCCCCCGCCCGGCGGCCGTCCGGTTCCCGGGTCGGTCTCCCAGGAGGCCCCGACGCCCGAGCACCCCGCGGTCCCCGCCGGCGCGTTCGATCCGCGCGAACTGACCGACTTCCAGCTGGACGAGCTGGTGCACCGGATCATCGACCGGGTCACCCGCCTCGTCCGCACGGAACTGCGCATGGACCGCGAACGGATCGGCAGACTCCGCGATCCGCGCGCCTGACGGACCTCCGGACCCCGGACCCCGGACCCCGGACCCCGCCCACCGGCCCACCGGCCCACCGAAGAACGACAGAAAGGCCCACCTCGGATGCCCCGCCAGGACCCCGGGTCCACCATCTGGTTCACCCTCACCATCGACGGCGAGAGCCTTGGTTACTTCAACGGGTGCGAAGGCCTGTCGTCCCAGGTGGAGGTCGAGCACCGCCAGGAGGGCGGCAACAACGGCTTCGTGTGGCAGCTGCCCACCCGGGTCACCTTCTCCACCATCCGGCTCACCCGGCCCCTGACGCCGGACACCGCGAAGGTCGCCAAGTGGATCTCGTCGGTCCAGACGGGGATCAAGCGGCCCACCGCACAGATCGCGGCGCTGCGAGCCGACGGATCGCTGGTGGCCCGCTGGGGGCTCATCGACGTCCTGCCCGTGAGCTGGCAGGGCCCCACCCTCAACCCCGCGAGCCCCGCCGTGGCCACGGAGGTCCTGGAGATCGCCCACCACGGGTTCACGGACTGACGGCGCGGCAGAGCGGAAAGGAACCACACCCATGGCCACGAGCAGCAGGGGCGCCGGCAAGAGCCTGGTGCGCGCGACGCTGGCGATCCACGAGCCCCCGGTCGGGACGAGTACGACGCCCGGGGCGCTGATGCGCACGTTCGGCTTCGAGTTCAATCCGGCGCAGCTGTCCCTGAGTCAGCGCGCCCAGTGGAAGGCCACGCCGACGATGGCGGTGCGCGACGGCTCCAAGCCGGAGTTCATGGGCGCCGAGCCGCGCGAGATGACGCTGGAGATCTTCTTGGACTCGTCGACCGCGCCGACGGGCAATACGGTGCTGAAGAAGGTGGAGTCGCTGCTGGCCTGCTGCGAGGTGACGGCGAAGAGCATCGCCGCCGACCAGCCGTCGCCACCGTGGGTGGTGTTCGAGTGGGGGTCGTTCTCCACGGCCCGCTTCGTCGCGTACGTGAGCTCCGTCGAGGCGTCGTACAGCCTCTTCGGCACCACGGGCGTGCCCATCCGTGCGACCTGCCAGGTGCACCTGGTGGAGATCCCGGGGAAGACCAAGGGCCAGAACCCGACGTCCGGCGCCCTCACCGCCCAGCGCGTGCACCGGGTCGTGGCCGGCGACTCACTGCAGTCGCTGGCGTGGCGGGAGTACGGCACGGCCACCGTCTGGCGGGCGATCGCCGAGATCAACGGCATCGACGACCCGTCCCGGCTGCCGACGGGCACCGAACTGGTGCTGCCCGCGCCCGAGGAGGTGTCGCGCTGATGGTGCAGCCCTCGTTCTCCAGCATCATGCAGGTGCGGATCGGCTCCGCGAAGCTCCCCGACGACATCGCCCCGCTGCTCGTGGAGGGTTGGGTCGACCAGGGCGTCGGCGTTCCCGCCGCGTTCCGGCTGACCTTCCGGGACCCGTACCGTCTGGTCCTCGGCAAGCTCGGCGTCACGTTCGGGACGAGGGTGGTCCTCACGCCGATCGCCGACGGCCAGGGGGGTGGCAAGCCCCTGCTGACCGGCGAAGTCACCGCGTTGGAGGCCGACTACGACGGCACCGGAAGCTTCACGGTGATCCGCGGCTACGACCTCGGGCACCGGATGATGCGCCAGCGCCGTGTCGCCGCCTACCGGAACCAGAAGGCCTCCGACATCGCCCGCAAGCTCGCTGCCCTGGACGGCGTGCCGATCGGCCGGATCCAGCCGACGAAGGGCACGTACGGGTTCATCAGCCAGTCCAACGTCACCGACTGGGACTTCCTCTCCCGGCTCGCCGACGAGAACAACATGGTGATGTCACTGGACTCCGGGGGGAAGTTCCGGTTCGTCACGCCGACCCCCTCGGCCGGCGGGCCGTCCCCGCAGACCGACGGTGACAAGAGTCCCTTCGTGCTCCAGGCCGGCCACGACATCCTGCGGCTGCGGGCGGCGGTCACCGCCGCCGACCAGGTCGGCACGGTCGAGTCGCGCGGCTGGAACGTCACCACCAAGAAGAAGATCGTCGAGACGGCCCCGGCCGCCACCGATCCGGGCGTCTCCATCGGCCTCACCCCGGGCCAGGCGGCCGGGAAGTTCGCGTCGGCGCAACTCGTCGAGACCGCCACGCCGTACGACCGGCAGGACGAGGTCCAGAGCGCCGCCAAGGCCCTCGCCGCCGACGTCACCTCGTCGTTCGCGGAGCTGGAGGTCGCGGTGTACGGCAATCCCCAGTTGCGGCCGGGCGTGCCCGTGGCCCTCGGCGACGTGGGCAGGCCCTTCGAGGGCAAGTACACCGTCACCTCCGTGCGGCACGTCTTCGGCGACGGCAAGCACTACGAGTCCTGGATCACGGTGAGCGGACGCCAGTGGCGCTCCCTCTACGGGCTCGCGTCGGGCGGGGGCGGCGCGGACGCCATGAGCGCCTCCCGGCTGCCCGGGGTCGCGAACGCCATCGTCACCGACGTGCAGGATCCGCTGAAGCAGGGGCGCGTCAAACTCCAGTTCCCGTGGCTGGACGACACGTACGTGAGCGACTGGGCCCGCAGCGTGCAGTCCGGAGGCGTGGGCGGCGGCGGCATCTTCCCCATGGACGTCGGCGACGAGGTGCTGGTCGCCTTCGACCGGGGCGCGCTGGACCACCCGTTCGTGATCGGCGGTCTCTACAACGGCCGGGACCTGCCGACCCGGGTCGACGACGTGCCCCTGCACGACGGGCTGAAGCGGAAGGCCGCCCGGCACACCCTGTCCGACCGGCAGGCCAACCGCGTCGACCTGCTCAGCCAGCGGACCGGCGGGCGCAGGCAGGGCGTGCGCATCGCCAGCGGTGACGACCGGCTGACCATCAACCTCGACCGCACCAAGACGGAGATCACCGTCGACAGCGAGGGGTCGGTGACCATCAAGGGCGGCCGCTCGGTGTCCGTCGAGGCCGGAACCGACCTGACGCTCAGCGCCCGGCGCCGGCTCACCATCAAGAGCGGCGGCCCCCTCGACATCCAGGGCCGCGGCATCGTCAACGTCAGGTCGCTCGCGGGCGCCGTCAGCATCGACGCGATGGGCGCGCTCAGCCTCAAGACCCTGGGCGCCGCCATGATCTCCTCCGTCGGCACGGTGCAGATCAACTCCGTGGCCAACGTGGGCATCCGCGCCGTCCGGCTCGACCTCCAGGGCCTCGTCTTCGTCAACACCGTGAAGTACCCCCTCCCCGCATGACCGGACGGACCGCACCGGCGCGCCCCCGTGCCGCCGGCAGAAGGAAAAGGCAGGTGGCCCCCTGATGGCCGAACAGTTCGTCGGCTCGGGCTGGGCGTTCCCGATGCGCATCGGCCCCACCGGGGGCATCGCCCTGGTCAGCGGTGAGCGCGAGGTCGAGGAGGCCATCCGGCTCGTCCTGGCCACCGCCCCGGGCGAGCGGCCGATGCGCCCGGAATTCGGCTGCGCCATCCACGACCTCGTCTTCGCCCCGGTCAACGAGCAGACGGCGGGTCGCATCCAGCACGAGGTGCTCGTGAGCCTGGACCGCTGGGAACCCCGGATCGAGGTCCACGACGTGGAGGTCTCGACCGGTACCGACCAGGGCGTCCTGTTCATCGACGTCCGGTACTCCATCCGCGGGACCAACAACCCGCGCAGCCTCGTCTTCCCCTTCTACGTCATCCCCTCCCACGACGAGCCGGGCGCGCCGGGCTCCTTGGAAAGCGACCGCTGATGTCCCTGCCCTCCCCCAACCTCGACGACCGGCGCTTCCAGCAGTTCGTCGACGACGCCAAGCGCTACATCCAGCAGCGCGCCCCGGAGTGGACCGACCACAACGTCTCCGACCCCGGCGTCACGCTCGTCGAGACGGTCGCGCACATGGCGGACCAGATCGTCTACCGGCTCAACCGCGTACCGGAGAAGAACCACCTGGCCTTCCTCGACCTGGTGGGCATCACCCTCTTCCCGCCCTCCGCGGCGCGCACGGACGTCACCTTCTGGCTGTCCGCGCCCCAGGAGGACGTGGTCCTGGTCCCGGCCGGTGCCGAGGTCGCCACGCTGCGCACCGAGCGGGAGGAGGCCGTCGTCTTCGCCACCGAGCGCGACCTGGCCGTCGTCCCGTGCGCGATGTCCCACGTGGTGGTGCAGCACCACGGGCAGCCCGTCGGGGACCGCACCACGGACCTCGTCGAGGGCAAGGACGTGCTGTGCTTCGCCGAGGCCCCGAACCCCGGCGACTGCATGCTCATCGGTCTGACCGCGGCAGCTCCGCACTGCGCGCTCGCGCTGGAGCTCGACAGCCGCGTCGACGGCGTCGGTGTCGATCCCCGCCAGCCGCCGTTGGTGTGGGAGGCGTGGACCGAGGACGGCTGGCAGCCCTGCGAGGTGGACCGGGACGGCACGGGCGGTCTCAACCGGCCCGGCGACGTCGTCCTGCACGTGCCCGGCGGTCACGTGCTCTCACGGGTCGGCGGGCACGAGGCCGGCTGGGTCCGCTGCCGCGCCACCGATCCGCTGCCCGGCCAGCCCTTCTACACGACCTCGCCGAGCATCCGCTCCGTCGAGGCGTACACCATCGGTGGCACCACCCGCGCCGTGCACGCCGAGACCGTCCACGACGAGGCCCTCGGCGAGGCCACCGGACTGCCCGGCCAGCGGCTGCGGCTCGCCCACGCTCCGGTCGTCGCCGACGACCCGCCGATGCTCCTGCAGACCGCCGCCGACGACGACGGCTGGCAGGACTGGCA
Source organism: Streptomyces sp. WM6372 (assembly GCF_001279655.1). NCBI lineage: Bacteria > Bacillati > Actinomycetota > Actinomycetes > Kitasatosporales > Streptomycetaceae > Streptomyces > Streptomyces sp. WM6372. The sequence continues at coordinate 5,501 of NZ_LGDB01000183.1, forward strand.
GGTGGTCCCGCACTTCGCCGCCTCCCGGCCCGGCGACCGCCACGTCACCCTGGACGCCGCCACCGGCGAGATCGCCTTCGGCCCGGCCGTCCGCGAACCGGACGGGACGCTGCGCCAGTACGGAGCGGTCGCCCCCAAGGGCGCCGTCGTGCGTGCCCACCGCTACCGCACCGGCGGCGGTCGCGGCGGCAACGTGGCGCGCGGCGCCGTCCAGGTGCTGCGCACCTCCATCCCGTACGTCGCCGAGGTCGTCAACCGGGAGGCGGCGCGCGGCGGCGTCGACGGCGAGACGGTCGAGGAGGCCAAGCTGCGGGCGCCGATCACGCTCCGCGCCCAGGACCGCGCCGTCACCCTGCGCGACTACGAGGAGCTCGCCCGCCGCGCCGCGCCCGAGACCGCGCGCATCACCTGCCTGGAGGGCGAGGAAGGCAGGCACGGCGCCTACGCGGTCCGCGTCCTCGTCGTCCCCCAGGCCGTCCCGGACCCGGGCGGCCGCCTGCGCTTCGAGCAGCTCGTGCCCGGCGACGCCCTGTTGAGCCGGATCACCCGGCACCTCGACGAGCGCCGTCTCATCGGCACCCGGCTGGCCGTCGGCCCTCCGTACTACCAGGGCGTCACCGTCGTCGCCACGGTCCACGCCTTCCGCGGCGTCGACACCGACCGGGTGCGCCGCCAGGCGCACGACGCGCTCTACCGCCACCTCGACCCGCTGACCGGGGGCGCGGACGGTCAGGGCTGGCCCTTCGGCCGGCCCGTCCAGACCGGCGAGGTGTTCGCGGTCCTGCAGCGGGTCCCGGGCGTGGAACTCGTCGACCAGGTCGTCCTGCATCCCGCAGACCCCCTCACCGGCAAGCGCGGCGACCCGACCGACCGCATCGACCTGGAACGGCCCTCGCTGGTCTTCTCCTTCGACCACCGCGTCCGGGTGATGGGGGACGGCGGATGACGGCCGCTTCCCGCCGGGGATCCGTCGACGGCCTCGGCTCCGCACTCCCCCTCGGCACGATGCTCCCGGCCGTCTTCGCCGACGACGACCTGGCCCAGCGGTTCGTCGGCGGACTCGACGACGTCATCGCGCCCATCCTGAACGTCCTGGACTGTCTGGACACCTACTTCGACCCGGCGCTGGCCCCGGCCGACTTCGCGCGGTGGCTCGGCACCTGGGTGGGTGCCGAGACGGACGGCGGCGAGCCCGAGCCCCGGCTGCGGGCCGCCGTCGCGGCCGCCGTCGCGCTGCACCGGATCCGCGGTACCCGCCGTGGCCTCGCGGAGGCGGTACGCCTCGCGTTCGGCGTCGCACCCGAGATCACCGAGAGCGGCGGCGCCGACTGGAGCGCCCGCCCGCTCGGCCCCTTCCCCGGCGCCCCGCGCCCCCGTCTGCACGTCGCCCTGCGGCTGCCCGACCCGACTCCGGCCGACATCCACCGCCTGGACTCCCTGGTCGCCGCCGCCCGCCCCGCCCACATGCCGTACGCGGTCGAGGTGACCGCCACCGAAAGGAACCCGGAGACATGAGCACGCAGAACTGCGCCGAGTGCGGAACGCCCGCAGAACCGGGCCAGTCCTTCTGCGACGCGTGCGGCGCCGTGCTCGGCTGGGACCGGGACGCCCGTGCCGCGCGGCCCGCGGTCTCGTCGTCACACCTGCGCGGACCCGCCGCTGACACGGCGGGGACCCCGTACGAGGCCGCACGGCCGGACCGGAACGCGCCCGACGCCCGAACGGCGGGCGGCTCGGACACCGGTGTACCCGCGCCCGCGCCCGCGCCCGCCGGCACGACTGCGGGCACCATGGACGCCATCCCTGCGCCACGGGCGGCGCGCGCCGCCGGCAGCAGTGGCGGCACCGGGCCCGCTCCGGCTTCCGTCTCCGGCGGTCCGCTGGGATCGGCGTCGGATCGGGAGGAACCGGAGGAGCCGGAGGAACCGGCCGGCCCGGGGACCGCCAGGAGTTCGGAAGCCACGGGAACGCCCGCCGCCGCCGGGCCCGCCGGGCCGGCCCGGCGGGGCGGGGAACCGGATCGGTCCGGGCCGTCGGACGACACCATGTCCGACCGAGCGCGGTCCCTCCTGGTGCCCGTGGCGGACCCGGAGGCGCCGCATCCCGCTCCGGAAGCCGCCCGGCCCGTCCTGCCCGGCCGCCCGGACACCGGCCGGCCCGCCGTACGCGCCCCGGGACAGCAGCCCGGCATCGAGGGCGGCCCGCCGTGCCGCTGGTGCTCGACGCCCAACCGTTCCGACCGCCACTACTGCGTGCGCTGCGCGATGCCGCTGGCCGTGACCGGCGAGGCCGCCGTACCGGGACGGGCGCCCTGGTGGCGCCGCATCTTCGGCGGGCGGCACCGCGAGACGCCGTGGGCGGGCGACCGTCCCCGGCTGCGGCGCGTCTTCGACCGCATCGGCACCTGGATCGTCCTTGTCGTCGTCGCCACCGCGGCCGTGCTCGGTTTCGTGTACCTGCCCGATCGTGTCCAGGCCGCCCGGGACCACTTCGCCAAGCGCGCCCCGGTCGCCCCGGACCGGCTCGCGGCATCCCGCTCGTACCCCGGCCACCAGCCGGAGCTCGCCTTCGACAAGCGCAGCAACACCTGGTGGGGCCCCGGCGTCTCCCAGTCCGGCCAAGGCGAGTGGATCGAGGCCACCTTCAGCGAGCCGACCCGGCTGCTGGACCTGATCATCACTCCGGGCGTCTCCGTGCGGGCCGACAAGGTCGGCGAGTCCGCCCTGCCGCACCGCGTCACGGCGACGATCACCGGGAAGGACGGCAAGGTCACCACGCGCCGGCTGATCCTGGATCAGGGGGCGGGCGGCCAGCGGCGTCCGTTCCGCGTCGGCGAGGTCACGAAGGTCCGCTTCACCGTCGAGTCGTCGCACGCGACCTCCGCCGACAAGCAGGTCGCCATCTCGGAGATCGAGTTCTTCGGCCCGTCGAACGCCAACCGCTCCTGACCGTACGCGCCCTCGCTCCGCCCCGGCCGGCTGCCGGGACGGAGCGAGGGCGCGTACGGGTTGGGCTCAGCCGGCGCTTGTGCGCCTGCGCCGGCGGAGCAGGGCGGCCCCGCCCGCGAGGGCGAGGGCCGCACTGGAACCGCCGGCGAGGAGCAGGGCGGAGGGCGAGGAGCCGTCGGCCTCGCGCTGGGTGCTGTAGCCGCTGGAGTAGCCGTTGGTGTCGTACTCCGAGCCGGGCAGCTTGTCGGCATAGCGGGCCTTGACCAGTTTCTGGTAATCGCTGAGCGACACCGATGCCTGGCCGCCCAGGCCTTCCCTGGCCTGGTCGTTGAGGGGCTCGACGGTGGTGAGCTTGAGCTGGTACCAGCCCCGGATCTGCGGCTCGGTGAAGACCAGCGTGCCCAAGGTGGCCTTGCCGGCGTACGCGGCGTCGCTGTCGCCGTCGCGCACGGCTGCCAGGTGCCAGCCGCCTCCCTGGGTGGGGGCGAGCATGACGGTTGCGTTGCGGCCGTTGACGGTGGTGCTGAGCGAGGAGACCAGCTGCGTCAGCTTGATCGCCTCGGTGGGCAGGGGCTTGGCGGTGCCGGCGACGAACCCGGGGGTGATCTCGTTCCGTGCCAGCGGGTCCTTGATCGTGAAGACCGGGAGGCCCTGGCACGGCTCGGCCGTTTCGGGGATCGTCTGCACCGGCCCGCCGGCGCCGTCTGCGGGCAGCGGAGTGCGCAGGAAGCGGCAGACGGCGTTGCGGACGTCGGTGGACTTCACCGCGTTGAGGGCGGCCTGATAGTCGGGGATGTCGGCCGGGAGGGGGTCCTTGGCCGGGGCCGCATGGGCCGGACCGACGACGGACAGCAGTGCGGATGCGCTCAGTGCGATGACGATGGACAGGCGGGAGAAGCGAGAGCCCGCCCGCTCGCTGGACTTTTCGGTGTCACGCATGTCGCCTGCCTTAGCGGGAGATGCCGATGCGGGAGTGGGTCCACTTGGACGAGCTGTTGCTCACGTAGTCGTTGTAGTTCCACCACGTGTACGTGGTGGTGTCCGGCCACGGGTCGGCCACGGCGATCGTGGTGTTCGACGTGTCGAAGCCGTAGACCACGTTCATGTGGCCACCACCGGACGTCCACCCGATGCGGGCACCGATCGGCCGGGCCGCCTTGACGTCGGTGTACACCTGGTTGAACGTGGCCGCGCTGCTCAGGGCCGAGCCGGTGTGGGCCATTCCGAGGCTGCTCCAGCCCCTGGCCATGTCGTCGAGCGTGGCGGGCTGGTTGTTGCAGCCGTAGTAGGGCTGGGCCCGGTTGCAGAAGTCCGTCTGCGTGGAGCCTAAGCCCTGGAACTTGGCGATGGTCAGCCCGGAGGCGACCCAGCACCACTGGGTCTTCTCCTGCTTCAGCATGCTGATGGTGTCCTGACCCGCTTCCGCGTGAGCCGTGCCTCCCACGGCCGTGAGCGATCCCAAGGCGGCCAGCGCGATGGCCGACGCCGTGGTTCCGTACCTGAACCTGCCCATTTTCCTGCCTTCCCCTGATGGGTTCAACGAGATGAACGGGGCGATCTGGCAGGAATATGACAGCGCATCATGTCCGGGGCACATAAGGGGTTTTTCTGAAATTACCCCATACTGATTATTTGTCCGATCATCATGTGGCACAGAGCAAGTCCCCCGATCCGCCGTGGACCACTACCGCCCCCACCGGATCGTGGGCGACATGAGCAGTTTGTTCTGGCTTCGCGCGCCACGACTTCCCCATGATGGGGCGGCGGGCGAATGCGGCCCGACGGACAATCGCCGCGATACAGGTGAATTCGCGAGAGCAAAGCAGACCTCAGGCCAAGACCCGCGGCAAGGGCACAGAGGTTCGAACACATCGCTACGCGCAAGGATGGAAATGGACAAGAAGCAGCCGAAAGACCCGACCGATCCGGAAGCACTCTCCGACGAACAAATGATGAAATTGGTCAATGAAATCCTCGACAGCGTCCCACCCGAGCAAGCCGAGGACTGCCTCCTCGCCATCGCCGACGGGAGGCCGGCTCCCCATAGCGTTCCGGTTGAACTGACCCCCGCCCAAGCCAACAACCTTCTTCTCTTCCTCCACAGGGGCGGCGGCTAGAAGCAACAACGGTCGTCAGCGGATTCCGAGAGCGGCCGCGGGGCGGTGGCCCTCGAAAACCGTGGTGAGACGTGGAGAGGGAGGCGGCCTTCGCCGCGCTCTGGGCGGATGGGCGCCCGGGCCTCCCGGGATGCCCGACCTGCCGCGCCGCGTCACAATGAGCCCTAGCTGCTGTGCCCGCTGTTCGCAGCGGATTGGAGACATCCGTGAAGGACCTCAAATTTGAGCAGAAAAGCTCCCTGTCACGCCTTGAGGCCGCCGATCAGCTCTCCGCACTCGCGGAGGCGCTGAGGCACGGCGGCAATGCCGAACTGCAACTCGGACCTGGGACCCTGAGCCTGCGGGTCCCCGACGAACTCCGTACGGAAATCGAGGTCGAAGTCGGAGACGGGCAGATCGAGCTGGAGATCGAACTCAAGTGGCCCACCCCGCAGACCGGGGCCGCGTCACCGCGGACAGCGTCCGACGAGGAGTAGGGACTCGGCGTGCGGGCGTCGGCGAAGCAGCCCTCGACCGCGCCGCCTACGCGGTCTGCTCCGGGGTGAACTTCGTGAGGATCAGCAGGGTGTCGACGAGCTCCTCGGCCGGGGCCCCGGTGGCCAGGCGGCGCAACTGCTGCCCGAAGACCAGGGCGACGGCCGCGCCGGCCAGGCGTTCGGGGTCCGGCACGCCGAGTTGGGTCAGGATCCGGGTGGCCAGCAGGTCGTAGGCGGCGAAGGACTCGGCCGCGGCGGCGCGCAGCCGCTCGTCGCGGCCGGCCTGGACATACAGCTCGAACGGCGCGATGTGGCGACTGTCGAAGGCGTTGCCGCCCGCGACCTGGGCCACCACCTCGGCCGCCTGCCCGATGTCGAAGCGGTCGTCCGAGCATGCGTCGGCGAGTGCCGTGAAGTGCCGGGTCTCCTCGCCCACGAAGTGCAGCAGGCTCTCGCGCAGCAGCTCGTGCTGGGTGGCGAAGTGGTAGGTGACGGAACCGAGGGAGACGTCGGCCTCCTTGGCGATCCGCCGGTTGGTGACGGCGGCGATGCCGTCCTGCCCGATGATCCGCAGTACGGCGTCGATGATGCTCTGGCGGGTGGCGGAAGCGTGGGGCATGTCGACATTCTGCCCCATCGGCCGCCGCGACTGTCCGGGCGGGGCGGGGAGTTGGGGACGGCCGCGGTGTGGACACCGGGCGGAGCGATCCCTACTGTTCGTTCGAACGAACAGCAAAGGGACGCCGCACGGGAGTCGTTGTGGACATATCCGGATCGAACGTACTGCTCACCGGGGCCACCGGAGGCATCGGCTCCGCCCTCGCCGCACGGCTGACCGCGGAGGGGGCCCGCCTTACGGTCACCGGGCGGCGGGAGGAAGCCCTCAAGGCCATCGCGGACGCCTGTGGCGCCCGTACCGTCGTCGCCGACCTGGCCGTCCGGTCCGACGTCGGCCACCTCGCGGAGAGCTGCGCGGAGGCGGACGTCCTCGTCGCGAACGCCGCTCTGCCCGCCAGCGGCGCGCTCCTGGACTACACAGAGGAGCAGCTCGACCGCGCCCTCGACGTCAACCTGCGCGCGCCCGTCCTGCTGTCCCGGCTGCTCGCGGCACGCATGGCGGCCCGTGGCCGCGGCCACATCGTTCTGGTCGGTTCCCTTTCCGGCAAGGCGGCGACCCGGTCGACCTCCCTGTACAACGCGACGAAGTTCGGGCTGCGCGGCTTCGCCCTCGGCCTGCGCCAGGACCTCAGGGGCACGGGGGTGGGGGTGTCCGTGGTCCAGCCCGGCTTCGTCCGCGACGCCGGAATGTTCGCGGACACCGGTGCCTCGACGCCGAACGGCATCAGGACCGTCAGGCCCGGCCAGGTCGCCGACGGAGTCGTACGGGCCGTCCGACGCGACCGGTGCGAGGTCAACGTGGCACCGCTGGAGCTGCGGCTGCTGAGCGCCGTCGCGGGGCAGTTCCCCGGCTTCGCGGAGCGGGTCCAGGCCCGGGCGGACGTCGACGGCTCCGTGCGACAGATCGTCGATGCCCAGCGCTCACGCCGCTAGCGAGCGGCGGTCCCGCGCCGCCGGGCGGGACCCCCCCCCCCCCCCCCCGCCGTACCCCACACGCACCCGCACGCCTTCCCTGCCGCCTCACGTGAACGGAGAACACGGCTGTGTCGAGTGAACACCTCCCGAACGCCGCACCCGGCCTCGTCGCCCCGGGTGTCGATCGCAGGTCCCTGCTCCGATTAGCGGCCCTGCTCGCCGCGGGCGGAGCCGCAGCTCTGGTGCCCGCACCGATCGCCCACGCCGCGACGAGGGGCCAGGGGACCGGCGAGGTGACCACCACCTACCAGGGCCACTCCCCGTACGGCAACGACCAGTGGGCGTACGTCGCCTTCGACGTCCCCGCCGGCGTGCAACGGATCTCCGTCTCCACCTCCCACGACGCGGCCGCCGGCATCCTGGACCTCGGCGTCTTCGGCCCGTCCGGGTTCCGCGGCTGGTCGGGCGGCGAACGGTCCGGGTTCACGCTCTCCGCGGCGGACGCCACTCCCGGGTACGTACCCGGGCCCGTCGAGCCCGGCGGCTGGTCCGTCATCCTGGGGCCGATGGTCGGCGCCGCCGGCGGCATGGCCTGGCAGGTCGACGTCACCCTGCACGCCGGAGACCCGCTGCCCCGGACCCCGTACGACATCCTGCCCGCCGCTGTCGCGGGGCGGGGGCCGGGCTGGTACCGGGGCGACCTGCACCTGCACAGCGTGCACTCCGACGGGAAGCGCACGGTGGACGAGATCGTCGCGGCAGCCCGCCAGGAGGGGCTGCACTTCATCGCCACGTCCGACCACAACACCAGTTCCACCGGGGTGACATGGCGCGGCAACATCCCGACCGACCTGCTGGTCATCAACGCCGAGGAGGTCACCACCCGCCACGGCCACTGGCTGGCCGTCGGCCTGCCCCAGGGCGAATGGGTGGACTGGCGCTACGGCCCCGCGGACCAAGGGGTGTTCGAAGGCCACGCCCGGCGCGTGCACGGTCTGGGCGGCCTGACGATCGCCGCCCATCCGCTCACTCCGGCAGCCGGATCCTTCTGGGAGTTCGGCCTCGACCGCGTGGACGCGCTGGAGGTGTGGAACGGCCCGTGGACCCTGGACGACGCGGCCAACATCGCCGCCTGGCACGTCATGCTCTGCCTCGGCAAGCGGGTCGCCGCCGTGGGCAACAGCGACGCCCACAGCCCCGCGGACGCCGTCGGCCGCCCCCACAACGTGGTGCGCGCCACCAGCCTGTCGACGCCCGCCGTACTGGACGCCCTGCGCATGGGCCGGTCGTACGCCGTCGAATCCGCTGCCGTGACCGTTGACTTCACCGCCCGCGCCGGCGGGACCGACGCGGGGCCGGGTGAGGAGCTGCCCTTGTCGTTCTTCGACGCCGTCGACGTCACCCTGAACGTGACGGGCGCCCCGGACAGCATCGCCACGCTGTACACGGAGTGGGGCATCATGGCCGCCACCTGCATCGACGGCAGTGGTCAGGGGCAACTGCGCTGGCGCGGCTGGGGCAAGGCCTCCCTGTTCGCCCGGGCCGAGGTGCGCAGGCCCAAGCCCGCCTCCACCACGCTGGACCAACTGGTGGCCATCACCAACCCGGTGTGGTTCTCCTCCGCGCAACTGCCCCCGTACGACGTCGAGCGGCGTGCGCTCTTCCACACCGAGCGCCGCCCCGACGGGTCGTGGAGCATTATGCGTCCGCTCCCGGGCGCCGCCTCCGGCGCCACATCGTTCGCGGGAGTCCAGAGCGCCGCGGCCGGCATGGCGGACGGCTCCGTCGTGGTGCTGGGCGTCGCGCCCGACAACGGTCTGTGGCTGACCGCCGTACGGGGTCCGGCCACGCTCAGGCCGTGGCAGCGCGTCGCGGGACCGGACGGCTCGACCGGGTTCACCGTCCGGGAGGCGGACATCGCCGCCTTCCCCGACGGCACCTGCCAGATCGTGGTGACGGCCATGGACGGAACCGTCTTCCACCAGCAGCGCCGCGCCGACGGCACCCTGCCCGGGTTCCGGGCCCTGTCCGGCTTCGCCCTGCAAGGCCGCTGGGGTGCGACGAAGGTGTCGATCGCCGCCATGCCCGACGGCTCCGCCCAGCTGCTCTGCTACGGCACGGACGGGGCCATGTACCACTGCCTCCGGGGGCATGACGGTGCGTGGACGGCGTGGGCGCGCCTGGCCGGCTACAACGGGGCTCCGACGTTCTCCGGCCCCGCCCTGGCGATCACCGGTATGCCCGACGGCTCCGCCCAGGTCCTCGCGATCGGCCTCGACGGGTTGGTGTACCACCAGGAACGGCGGCCCGACGGCTCGTGGACCGGCTTCCGGCCGCCGCGGGGCGTCACCACCTCCACCATGGGAGCCAGCGCCATCGGCATCGCGGGGACGCCCGACGGCTCCGCCCAGGTCGTGGCGGTCGGGCTCGACGGCCGGATATGGCACAACGTCAGGAAGCCGGACGGCTCCTGGACCCCGTTCGCGCAGATACCCGGCCCGAACGGGAGGGACCCGTTCCCCGCGGGGCAGGTCCGCATCACCGCTCTGCGCGACGGCGCCACCCACGTGACGGCGATCAGCGCCGGCTGACCGGAGCCGTCCCCCACCGCGAGGACGTGCGTCCTCGGCTCGGCGCTCGGTAGCAGCGCCGAGCCCGTCGCGGTGACCTGGGAGGATGCCGACGCGCGACCGCCGACGTCAGCCGATGCGCTGCTGATCCTGGATGTCGCAGTCGGTGTAGACCGGCGGCCTGGTCATCAACGTCGAGAGCTGCTGGGCCAGCTCGTTGGTCTCGGGTGCTTTGCTGTTGGCCATGGCGGCCTCGTAGGAGTCGAACTCGACGACGGCGAGGTAGCGGTTGGGGTTGGCCCGGTCCTGGAGCAGGGTGCGGGAGTCGGGGGCGCCGGTCCGGCCTTGCGAGCGGGCCCGCTCCTCGTAGGTGCGCAGGAGGCTGCGCACCTCGTCGATGCGCTCGGTCTCGAAGTCGATGATCTGGGCGAACTTCATGGTTCCGGTTCCTCCTGGCGCGTGGCGGCCTCGCGGGTGAGGTCCTTGCTGCCGCCAGCAAACACCGCCGAGCGGGCCGCCCCCGGCTCACACACCCGCCGACGCGGCAATTCCACGAGGTTGGCCCGTTTGACACGCTTCGGAGGGGTGGCAGGGTGGAACGTGGGGTCATCGCTGGGAGGCTCGGCATGGTTTCCTGTGAGGCATGGCGTTCGGCGGCGCGGCAGCTTCCGCTCAGGCTCACGGCCGGCGCGTTCTTCCTGCATTCCGGACTCTCGAAACGCGCAGCGGACGAGGCCACGGCCGAGCGGCTCCATCAGTTCGCCGCCGGGACGTATCCGTTCCTGGGCGAGCAGGACGCCCAGAAGTTCGTCCGTGTGCTTTCCGCCGGGGAGCTCGCCATAGCCGCCGCGCTCCTCGTGCCGCTCGTTCCTGCCGCCGTCGCCGGGGTGGCGCTGACCGCGTTCTCCGCCGGCACCCTCGGTCTCTACCTCCGTACGCCGGGCATGCGGCAGGAGGGCAGCCTGCGTCCCACCGAGCAGGGGATCCCGCTGGCCAAGGACGTCTGGCTGCTGGGCATCGGCGTCTCCCTCATCGCCGAGGGCATGAAGGAGCACCGGTGACGCTCCCGAGCACGTCGGCCCGCGGCGGTGACCCGTACGGGTCGTTCAGCTCGTTCAGCTCGTCCAGGTCTTGAGCTGGGCGGCGACGTCCCTCACCGGGAGCCCGTCCCGTGCCGCGCGGGCCAAGGGAAGCACGGCGTCCAGGCCCGGGCTCACCCGGAGACCGCACGCCGACAGGTAGGCGGCGGTCACCGTGGCCGCGAACAGCAGGTTCCTCGCCTCCAGGCTCGGGTTCCTCGCCAGCTCGCACAGCAGCGCCGCGGCCTTGTGGTGGGGCTCCGGGTAGACCTCGTGGTCCAGGACCTCCGCCCGGTGCCGCGCTTCCGCCGCTACCGGTACCCCGTAGTCGACGACCTGGGGATCCCCCGGGATCTGCTGGGCCACTGCCAGGATCCAAGCGAGATCGATCCGGAGGTTCACGCGGCATCCCTCGGCGCAGCCTCCGCCGGGCCCGCCGGAACCGCCGGGAGACCGGGGTAGCGGTCCTCGCCGAGCTCCTCCTCGAACTGGTCCGCGTACGAGGCCAGGAACGCCGTGGCACCGGCCATGAAGGCGGCGCGAGACTCGTTCACGTCCTGCTCGATCAGATCGGCCACGTACCCCTGCAAGCTCAAGCCGCGGCGCTTCGCCCGTTGCTCGGCGGCCGCCTTGACGGCCTCGTCCAGCCGGATGTTCGTCTGCTTCCCCATACCCAGCACCATAGCTAGCTGCTGATACCAGGCGCTATCAAATGGAAGAACCCGTCGCCTCGCACGCCGTTCTCACGTGACGTGACCGGTTCCGGGGCCGGTACGGGGCCGGGCAGGGGTCCCGGCTGCGGGTGCGGATCGGGGCGCGGGGCCGGCGGCGGCTGCGGGTCGGGTTCCGGCTGCGGCGGAGCCGGCGGCACCGGGTCGGGGCCGCCCGGCGCGGGCACGGGCCCCGGCACGGGCCCGGGCTGCGGGCCGGGTCCGGGGCCCGGCGCGGGGGTGGGGCTGGGAGGTACGGGATCGTTGGGAGGGGTACCGGGGGTGCCCATGGCTAGGTTTCCTTCCTTGGGGAGAGTGCGACCTTCCCGGAGAGTTCGACCCGGACGAGCCCGGCCGCCAGCTTCGGCAGGTCCTCGGCGTCGACGAGACGCGCCAGGCCCTCGGCGGTCTCCGGGAGCCCCAGTTCCGCCGCGGCGTGGCGGGCCCGGCCGTCGAACGCGGGGCGCAGCTCGGGCCACAGGCCCTGCGCCTCCCGACAGAAGATGTCCGCGCCGACCGGCCCGATCCGGGGGACCTCCCGGAGCAGCTCGCGGACGCGGTCCGGGTCGCCGCCCGCGGCTTCGCGCAGTCGGCGCAGGTCTCCGCGGTACCGGTCGAGCACCAGGTCGGCCCCGGCTCCCAGCGCGGTGGCCGTGCTCTCGTCGTAGCGGCGGTAGTGGGCGCGGCCCAGTGCGTCCACCCGGTCCTGCCACGAGGCGGCCGCCATCGCCCGCGGCGTGCGCATGCCGTCCTCGAACAGCGCGCGGGCCGCGGCCACCGCGATGTCGGCCTTGATGCGTACGGAGAACAGCACGCACAGGGTCAGCAACTGGTACAGCGGCGCGGGCGTGTTCCGCAGCCGGATGCCCGCTTCCTGGGCGTGGGTCCGCCCGTACTCCTCCATCAGCTGTCGTGCGACGGTGCGTCGGCCGGCCCCGCCGGCCCCGCCGGCCGGGGTGCGCTCCGGCCGCGCGGGCGGCTGCCCCGGGGTCATCGGGTTCCCCCTCGCGCGGCCGCGGCGACCTGTTTGAGCGTACGTCCGGTACGGGCCGAGCGTGCCCGTCGCGGGTCGGGCGTCCCGGCAGCGGCCGTCCGCTCGTCGGCGTGCTTGACCAGGAGCCACGCTTCCTTCTCGCCGGAGAAGTCACGCCGCCGGTGGTACCGGCCCAGCGCTCCCGTGGCCGTCATGGCATCCTCCTCGCGCCTGTCGCGAAGGCGTTCCCGCGGATGCGGCTACCCAGCTGCGCCGCCGCCACCCACGCTCGGCGGATCCGTATGAAACCTGTCGGGCGACTGCCCGTACGAACCTGTCGGACGTACGGGCCGTCGCCCGTGTCTCCGCCGCGCCGATCCCGGGTGGGTGGGATGCGTGGCCCGGGGTTCGCGAGGGCACGCGGCGGGCTGACGGCCGCATGGGAACCCGGTCGCCGGGTAGGCGCCGGGCACCTTGCGAAAGGATCGCCACCGCCTCATGGCCCCCTGCCGCCGGAACCCGCGGTTCGTGGGGCCCACCGGCCGGCCGCGATGCAGCGCGCGGGGCGAGGCCCGCTCCGGGCCGTTGGAAGGACGGTGGCAGACCATGGCACGCGTGCGCGTCGAAGGGGCCGACCTCGTCGTCCGGCTGGGCTTCCTGGAGGGACTCGCCGCACGACGGCGCGAGGTCCGCGTACCCGTCTCGGCGCTGCGCCGGGTCGACGTCGAGACCAGCTGGTGGCGTGTGCTCCGCGGGCTGCCCGGTCCCGGCCGGTGGGCCCCGGGACGTTGCGTCGGCATCCGGCACGCACTCGGCGGCGAGGACTTCGTGGCGGTGCGGGCCGGCAGTGTGGTGCTGTGCATGGACCTCGGCCCCGGCGCGCCCTTCAACCGGGTGGCCGTCTCCGTCGCCGAACCCGAGCGGACGGGGCAGGCCGTGCGCGCGGCGATGCCGGACGAGCCGGCCCCCGCCCCGGAGGCACGGCAGACGATGCCGGACGATCCGGCCGCCGCCCCAGGGACACAGCAGACGATGCCGGACGAGTCGCCTCCCGCCCCAGGGGCACGGCAGCGGCCACTGCTCCAGCACGAGGGGGGAACGACGGACGACCACGGGCGGCTGCCGGGGGTCCCCTCGCGCACCGGAACCGGTACGCGGCAGCCGCCTCCCGACGAGCGACGGGTGCGCCGTGCCAACGCGGACCGGATCCGGCGGGACCACGTCTTCCACCCGGACAAGGGCCAGGGCCAGCGTTAGACGGCCTTGCCGGCGTGGGTCCGCCCGAGCAGCTGGTCGCCAACCCGCCAGTCCCTCTGCGGGGACGCCCGGTGACCTGGCTGGGCGGGGGGCGACGAGCGGCGTCGGTGCGTTCCGCTACGGCTCCCCCTCTTCCTCCTCCAAGTCCTCGATGACGTGCATGGCGGCCTCCTCCGCGGAGGCGGCACCGGCATCGATGCCGACGTCGTGCGCGAGGACGTTGTTCTCGTGGGGGAAGGTGCTGGTCGGGGCCAGCCGGCCGGCGCGCGCACCGCCCGCCTGCGGATCCACGGGCTCGCCCGCGCCACCCGTCAGGTCCCCGATCCCGTCGTCGGCGGGCATCTCCCGCTCGGGCACTTCGCGGGCGAGGCGCTCATCGAGGCTGTCCCCCCTCTCACGCGCGAAGAGCCGCTCGGGCGGCGAGTAACCCTGATCGATCAGGGCATCGGTGCCGAGTTCCCCGACGCTGTCGTCCATGTCCGGCTGCCGCTCGGAGGGCTCGTCCTCGGGCTGGGGCTGGTAGACGTCGTCGCCGCGGGCATCCGAGTCGCTCATGAGCCTGTCCTCTCCTCATCGCAGCACCGGTTCGGGTCGCACTGCGCGCTCTCTGGGCGTCTCCCCAGGAATGCGCGGAACACGCGGCGCGGCGGCAGAACACTCCCCGCACGACCCCATGGCCGGCTCCTGGCGCACGGGCGGCTCGCCCCCTCCCCCCGCTGGGGCGAACCCCGCGCGCGTGCCGAGCGCGTACCGGCTCGCGAACATGGCACGTTCCCCTCATGGAACGGTCCGGACCCGTGCCCCGCGGCCACGCCGCTGGTCAGTGGCGCGGTGACCACAGGGCCTTCAGGTAACCCGCACCGGGGGTCACGGCGTCCCAGCCTCCCGGAAGGTCCACCACCGCGACCGCCGACGTCCTCAGCCCCGCCCTCAGCTCCTCCAGCAGCTTCGGCGGACCGGAACCGCACAGGGCCGAGGCCAGATCGTGGATGCCGGAATTGTGGCCGATCAGGACCGCGCAGCCGAGACCCGCGGCCCGCTCCGCCAAGACGGTGACCAGCGCGTTCGGCGGCCCGTTGTAGAGGCGCTCGTCGTACACGGCGGACGGCGGCTCCGCCAGCGCCGGGACCATCAACTGCCAGGTCTGCCGTGTGCGGCGCGCCGGGGAGCACAGCGCCAGGTCGGGCGTGAAGCCCGACTCCGCCAGCCAGTGGCCCGCCCGGGGCGCGTCGGCCCTGCCGCGCTCGCTGAGGGGTCGCTCGACGTCCTGGACCGGATCTCCCTTGGGTACGGCCTTCGCGTGCCGCACCAGCAGCAGCCGGCACCCGGCGGCCTCTTCCGGGGCCGAGGACGTCGTGGGTGGGGCGGGGCCCGAGGACATGGCCGCCTCCTTCGCCGCGGGGTACCCGTACACGGTCATGATCCGGTGAGTACGGGATCGCCGCACCCCCACCCCCGGCCGGCGAGCACGGGCTACGCTCCGCAGGATGGAACGCGCAGAGGTACTCAAGCGAGTGATCGGCATCCTCACCGAAGCCCAGGACATCCGCCGGGCCGTCGAATCCGGCCAGGACGACGAGGGCTACGGCGACATCCACGGGGAGGGCGACGGCCCCGCCGCGACGGCCGGTGTGGCCACCACGCTCCTGAACGAAATGCTGCCGTCCATCAGCGTGCCGGCCGACGCGTCTCCGCAACAGGTGGCGGCGCTGGTGGCCGAAGCGCTCGGTCCGGCCCTGCACACGATGGTCTCCGGATTCAGCCTGGCGTTCACCAGCCTCGCGATCGCGCACGACACCGGCCGCACGGACGTCACCTCGATCGAGGTCCTCCGGGAACTCGCCCTGGAGGTCGAGGCGGGAACCTACGACGAGGGGGCGTAGGGGCGCGGCCGGCCGCCGGGCCGACGCGGGACGAGAGGTGAGGCGCCGAACAGGCCGGGCGGGCGGGCCAAGCGAGCCGGGCGAGCCGGGCGAGCCGGGCGAGCCAGGGGGCATCATGATCCACATGGCTTCCGCAGAGATCCTTCCTTCCATCGATCCCTCGTCTTCCGGCGTCACCGCGCGGGCTTTTGCGCCGACCGGCCGTCGTGTGCTCATCAGCGGCGCCTCGCGCGGACTGGGCCGTGCGCTCGCTCGGGCGTTCGCCGCCAATGGGGACCGGGTGGCCGTCCACTTCGGCTCACGGCGTGGGGAGGCCGAGGAGACCCTCGCTTCCCTCTCCGGTACGGGGCACGTCCTCGCCGGGGGCGACCTGTCCACCCCGGACGGTGCGCGAGCCGTGGCCGAGACCGCGGCCGGAGGGCTCGGCGGGCTGGACGTACTGGTGAACAACGCGGCCGTGAACCTCCCGCATCCGCTCGCCGGCACCTCGTACGAGGAGTGGGCGGCCGCCTGGCAGAGTCACGTATCGGTCAACCTCCTGGCGACGGCGAACCTCAGCCACCTCGCGGCTCGCCGAATGATCGAGCAGGGCGGCGGCGGCCGGATCGTCAACGTCGGCTCGCGCGGGGCCTTCCGCGGCGAGCCCGACCACCCGGCGTACGGGGCGACGAAGGCGGCGGTGCACGCGCTGGGCCAGTCCCTCGCGGTGCACCTCGCCGCGTACGGGATCGGCGTCGCCTCCGTCGCCCCCGGGTTCTTCGAGACGGAGCGGGTCGCGCACCGGCTGAGCGGGGCGGAGGGCGATGCGATCCGTGCGCAAAGCCCGTTCGGGCGAGTGGGGTCGGCGGACGAGATCGCGGCGGCCGTGCTGTGGCTGGCGTCACCGGCGGCCGAATGGGCCTCGGGGACGGTTCTGGACCTCAACGGGGCCTCGTACCTGCGTACCTGAGTCAGGCCGCCGCCCTGGCCGGGGAAGGGTCGGGTTCTGACCGCGCTTCCGTGGAGGCTCACACCCCGCACGCCGTACCCGTTCCCATGGGACGGGCCCCTGACCCGGGATCAGGATTTCGGCACGGTATTGATGTAGTTGGTGCCCGCACTGTAGAAGCCGTCCACCGTTTTCTGGACCTCAGCCTGGGAAACGACTTCACCGGCCTTGTAATAGAACCAGTTGACTTTCATGTCCCATGTGCGCGGACCACCGGTGAAGGGAAGGTCAATGAGCCAGTTGCTGAAGTGGATGTCCATCTTCTCTCGCGGGACGTACTTGCCGGAACTGGTGAACAGTTCCTTGCCGTCCAGGGAGTAAGTGACCTTTCCGTCAACGGCGGTGACCATCATGATGTGCCAACCCTCAAGGCGTTGCTTGAGCGTGTGGCTGACCCGGTCCGGCGGATCGGCCTTGTACCAGCTGACGGTGTCGAGTTGGGGACCCACCGAACCCCAACCGCCGTTCGGCAGGTACTCGTAGTCGAGTTCGCTGTAGTCGGCCGAGGAGTCCGAGGGGGAAATCGGAAAGAAGGCCTGGACGACGTGGTCGCCGTTGCGACCGCTCGTGGGCTTGTCCCTGAGGTAGACCCGAGCGGCGAAGGTCCCCGTGAAGAGGTTCCCGCCGGTGCTCTGCACCTCGACCTGCTTGGTGCCCTGCTTGGTGCCGTCGGTGGTGGACCGCAGTTGCAGGACCCTGCCCCCCTGCGCGGTCGTGTCGGCGGGGAAGCCGGCACCGGCGGTGGACCAGGTGTCCTTGATCCCCGGGCCACCCCCGCCGGTACGGACCTCCCAGCCGTGGGCGGTGAGCGAGGGGTCGTCCGGGCCGCTGTAGTGGAAGGTGTCGAACAGGGTTCCCGGTGGTCCGGACGGGGTCGGCGGGCCGCCCTGCGCCGGCGCGGCGCCATCGGCGCCCGTACCGAACGTGGGACCGCCGGAACACGCGGCGAGTACGCACAGGAGGGCGGGCACGGTGAGCACGGCCCGCGCACGGCGACGAGAGGTGCGGCGGGGCTGGCGCACACGGACTCCTTGGGGCGTAGAGGCGGTACCTGGACACGCCCTCTGCATGAGGATCAATGACGATCCGATAAGGCGGTCATCCTAACTACATATGGACGCCCCAACCCCCGCGCATGATGGTGATCCGAGAGATCGAGCCCGAGATCGATACGAACGACTTCGGCCGATCACATACCGATCAGTAGCCGGCGCGCTTACCGGTCGGTACACACCAATTAGCATTTCGATCCGATTACAACACCTGAGCAGACCGCGCCAAATGCATCTATCGAGCCCAATTCGATTCAGGCCGGTGCACTAGCGTTCGCCCTAGCTTCCGCGGTCTACGTACCCTGCACTGAAAGGCCTCGCAAGGTGCGCCCAGCCATCACGTCCATCGACCGCGGATCGGCGGACCAGGCACCACCTGGAATGTCCGGGTCGGGCCTTGAGGAGCCCGCTCACACACCGGTTTTCGTCGACCAGTCCGGTCTGCGCGGCCGTCTGCTGCGGGGCTTCTGCTGGCCGGTCTCCGTGGTCGGCGCGATCCTGGCGGTCGCCATGGGCAGCAGCCTGATCGGTGTGCAGGCGGACGCCCCGGCGATGGGCATACCGGCGCAGCCCTCGCGGTCGGCCGCCCCGGCGCTCTCACCCGTACCGTCGCCGTCGCGGTCGCGGTCGCCCGGCTCATCGCCCTCGTCGTCCTCGTCGTCCTCGCCTCGGACGGCCACACGGTCCCCGGCCCCCAAGCCGAAGACCTCGGCCACCACATCGAAGCCCCCGACCACCGCGCCGCGCGGGGCTACGCCTTCGGGCCGACCGACCAAGCGCCCCTGATCGTCCGCACCACCCATCTCCAGGAGCGTCATTGTCCCGCCACCAGCGCCGCCGGCAGTCCCTGCTGAGGCCGCGCCGACTGGCCGCGCCGCCGCTGCGCTTCTTCATGCCGCTGTCCTTGCTGGCCTGCCTGCTCGCGCTCCTCGTCCTGCGCGGCCTCGCCACCAACGAGGTGTTCCACGACACCCGGATCGCCATCTCGGTCGACAAGGACACCGTGCCGCAGAACCTGCTCAAGGGCGGCCCGGTCGTCGACGCGCGTGGCAGCAAGAACGCGCACCCCGTGAGCTACAAGATCCCGGACCGCACCGTGGTTCTGAGCTTCGACGACGGCCCCTCGCCGGAGTGGACTCCGAAGATCCTGGAGATGCTCGCGGCCCGCCACGTCCGGGCGGACTTCTTCGTGACCGGCGCGATGACCACGCGCCATCCGGAGCTGATCCGGCAGATCGTCGCGGGCGGCCACGAACTCGGCGTGCACACCTTCACCCACCCCGATCTGGTGTACCAGTCCCACGCCCGGATCAGCTGGGAGCTGGCGCAGTCGCAGCTGGCGCTGGCCGGCGTCGCGGGCGTCCACAGCGCGCTGTTCCGCCCGCCGTACTCCTCCGACGCCTCGGCGCTGGACGACTGGAACTACCCGGTGGTGAAGTACGTGGGCGCGCGCGGCTACCTCACCGCGTTCATCGACCGCGACACCGACGACTGGAAGCGTCCCGGCGTCGATGCGATCGTCAAGGCGGCGATGCCGACCAAGCCCGGTGCGGGCGAGCTCATCCTGCTGCACGACGCGGGTGGCGACCGCACCCAGACCATCGCCGCACTCGGGCAGGTCATCGACAGGCTGCAGGCTGAGGGCTACCGCTTCACCACCATCTCGGACGCGCTCGGCGCCTCCGGCGCCACCGTGCCGGTGCACGGTTTCCAGCTGTGGGCGGGCAAGGGATTCATCTGGGCCACCCACGTCGCCGTGCTCACCCTGCCGGTACTGGTCTGGCTGCTGGCCCTCGTCGGCTTCCTCAACTTCGGCCGGTTCGCGCTGATGCTCGTTCTCGCACCGATCCACGCCCGCCGCTCCAAGCGGCGGGACGCCTGGGGGCCACCCGTCACCGAGCCGGTCACCGTGCTCGTCCCCGCCTACAACGAGCGCGAGTGCATCGCCAACACGCTCAGCTCCCTCGCCGCCAGCGACCATCCGATCGAAGTGATCGTCATCGACGACGGCTCCACGGACGGCACCGCGGACATCGTCGAGGAGATGGACCTGCCGTTCGTCCGGCTGGTCCGCAAGGTCAACGGGGGCAAGTCCTCCGCGCTCAACTCCGGTATCGCGGCCGCCTCGCACGACATCATCGTGATGATGGACGGGGACACGGTTTTCGAGCCGTCCACCGTGCGCGAGCTGGTCCAGCCCTTCGGCGACCCGGCGATCGGCGCGGTCGCGGGCAACGCCAAGGTCGGCAACCGCGAGAGCCTGATCGGAGCCTGGCAGCACATCGAGTACGTCCTCGGCCACAACCTGGACCGCCGGATGTACGACATGCTGGGGGTCATCCCGACCATCCCCGGCGCGGTCGGCGCCTTCCGCAGGGAGGCCCTGCAGCGGGTCGGCGGGATGAGCGACGACACGCTCGCCGAGGACACCGACATCACCATCGCAGTGCTCTGCGACGGCTGGCGGATCGTCTACGCCGAGCACGCCCGCGCCTGGACCGAGGCTCCCGCCAGTCTCCAGCAGCTCTGGTCCCAGCGGTACCGCTGGAGCTACGGCAGCATGCAGGCGATGTGGAAGCACCGCGGCGCCGTGACCTCCCGCGGTCCGGCCGGGCGATTCGGCCGGGTCGGACTGCCGCTCGTCGTACTGTTCGGCGTGGTCGCCCCGCTGCTGGCGCCGCTGGTCGACATGTTCCTGCTGTACGGCGTGCTGTTCGCGGACGCCCCGGTCACCCTCACCAGCTGGGGCGGCTTCATCCTGCTTCAGGCCGTGCTGTCCTGGTACGCCTTCCGGCTCGACCGCGAGAAGCCCTGGCATCTGATCAGCCTGCCGATCCAGCAACTGGTCTACCGGCAGCTGATGTACATCGTCCTGCTGCAGTCCGCGATCACGGCGATGACCGGTGGCCGGCTGCGCTGGCAGAAGCTCCGGCGCACCGGCGAGGTCGCTGCACCTGTGGAGGCCTGACCGTGACCGCATCGATCGACCTCGGACGCACCCAGGACACCCTCCGGTTGACTGTCCCCGCCGGATTGCGACCGGCGCCGGAACCGGAGCCGGAGCCGGAGCCGGAGCCGGTGGAATCGTCCCCGCGCAAGGGCGGCCGAGACCGCTACTTCGACCTGCTGCGCGCGCTGGCGCTCGTTCGCGTGGTGCTTTACCACAACTTCGGCTGGTTCTGGCTGCCTCTCGTCTTCCCGTCGATGGGCGTGATGTTCGCGCTGGCGGGCTCGCTCATGGCCCGCTCGCTCAGCCGTCCCGCTCTCGGAGTGATCCGCGGCCGACTGCGCCGACTGCTGCCGCCGATGTGGCTGTTCGGCGCCATCATGATCACCCTTCAGATCCTCGACAGCTGGGGCCCCCACTCCGACGGCCACCCCACCTGGTGGTGGGCGAAGCTGGCGTTCTGGATCCTGCCGCTGAGCACTCCGCCGTACGCGGACGGCCTGCCCGGTTTCCACCACGTGGAACACACCTGGGCCGCACAGGTCATCGTCCCGCTCTGGTACCTCCGCGCCTACCTGTGGTACGTGCTGTTCTCACCGCTGATGCTCCGGGCACTGCGACGGTTTCCGGTGGTGACGCTGTTCGCTCCCCTGGCCCTGTGCATCGTCATGAACACGTTCTTCGCCGACCAGGAGTTCATCTACGGCCGGGTTTGGGAGACCACCAGCGACTTCACCATGTTCGGCTCCTGTTGGATCCTCGGCATGGCCCACCGGGAAGGACTGCTCAAGAAGATCCCACAGTACGTACTGCCGTCCATCGCGCCGCTGATCATGGTGGCCGCCTTCTGGTACCTGCAGACCCGGCCGGCCGATCCGACCGAACCGACCGACATCGAGTCCTGGCCCATCGCCCAGGCCTTGTGGTCCTTGGGCTTCGTCGCCCTCCTGCTCCACGTAAGCCCGACCTGGGAGCAGTGGCCCAGGCCGCTGGAACGGTGGAGCGGCCTTGTCAGCCTGCTCAACGCACGCGCTGTCAGCGTCTACCTGTGGCACGAGGCCGCGCTGGTGGTCGCCGTCCCGCTGATCGACCCCCTCTGGTCCGTCCAGTTCATCTACGAGCACTTCCAGTGGCTGCTGGCCAGCCCATGGTTCACGCTCCTGGTGGCGATCCCGCTGCTCGGCGTGCTGGTGCTGACATTCGGCTGGGTCGAGGACGTGGCCGCCAAGCGCTCGCCGCGGCTCCTCCCGTACCCGCGCCGCCGACGGGGCAGACGCCGGGCCGGGCCCCTGATGGGGCTGCGCTGAGACCGCGCCGTCCGCATCACTGCGCGGCCTGACCCTGGAAGGCGCGGCGGTAGGCGTTCGGGCTCGTGCCGGTGATGCGCCGGAAGCGGTCACGGAAGGCGGTCGGCGAGCCGAAGCCCACCTGGGAGGCGATCCGCTCGACCGGGTGGCCGGTGGTCTCCAGCAGGTACTGGGCCTGGCGGATCCGGGCACGATGCAGCCACTGCAGGGGCGAGGTGCCGGTCTGCTCGCGGAAGCGCCGGTTCAGAGTGCGCACGCTCATACCGGCCTGCGCGGCGACCTCGTCGAGGGTGAGCTCGCTGCGGGCGTTGTCCTCCATCCAGCGCAGCAGCGGCTCCAGGGTCGATCCGCGCGGGGCGGGCGGGTGCTCGTGGACGATGAACTGAGCCTGCCCGCCGTCGCGTTCCAGCGGCATGACGGACAGCCTGGCGGCGTCCGCTGCCACGGCCGAGCCATGGTCGCGCCGGATCAGGTGCAGGCACAGGTCCAGTCCCGCGGCGGCTCCGGCCGAGGTCAGGAACTGCCCGTTGTCCACGTAGAGCACGTCGGGGTCGACCTCGACCGCGGGGTACCGGGCGGCCAGGAGCGGGGCGGCCACCCAGTGAGTGGTGGCGCGCAGCCCGTCCAGCAGACCCGTGGCGGCGAGCACGAAGGCGCCCGTGCAGATCGACGCGATCCGGGTGCCCCGCCCGGCGGCCTCGCGCAGCGCGTCGAGGACGTCGGGCGGTACGGGCACGTCGGGGTCGGCCACGCCGGGCAGCACGATGGTGTCCGCCTCCGCGAGGATCTCCAGCGGCCAGGGCGCCCTGAGGGTGAACGCGCCGGCGTCCACGTCGCCCGCGGCCGAACAGACGCGGACGCGGTAGGCGGGGCGGCCGTCGGGCAGGCGGGTGCGTCCGAAGACCTCGATGGGGGTGGACAGGTCGAAGGCGATGACTCCGTCCAGCGCGAGGACGGCCACGGTATGCATGGCCCAACCCTAGGGCTACCTCGTGTTCCGGCCAAGCCGCTTGAGTGGGGCCACCTCGCCGATCTGACTGCCGTTGAGCCCGCTGAACAGCCATTCTCCGCACTGGCCGGAATCCGGTGGAAGCTGGCAATCCAGCCACTACTCGTCACCGTCGGCGGTGACTACCGTCGGCTCCGGCACCCCGCGTGGGGGTGCCGAGCCCCCTGGAGAGGACCACTGCCGATGCTGTGTCAGATCGTGCTGTTCGACGGCTTCGACCCGCTGGATGTCATCGCCCCGTACGAGGTGCTGTTCGCCGGCTCGATGGCCGCTCCGGGCGCGCTGAGCGTCGAGCTGGTCTCGGCCGAAGGCCCGCGCGAGGTACCCAGCGGCTCCGGGTTGCTCGCGCTGCGGGCGACCGCCCGGCTCGACCCGCAGCGGGCCGACCTGGTCCTGATACCGGGAGCGGTGGGACCGCTCGGCGCCCCCGACGCGCCCGACGGCCCCGACGGCCATCCCGACGGCCCGGACCTCCCGCACGCGCCGGGCAGCCGGGACACCGTCCCCGCGCTGCTGGCCCGTTCGATCACCACCGGGCTGCCGGCCCTGCTGAAGGAGGCCCTCGACCGGCCGGACTCGATCGTGGCCACCGTGTGCGGAGGTTCCATGGTGCTCGCCATGGCCGGGCTGATCGAAGGCCGCCACGCCACCACCAACCGTCTGGGCCTCGACCTGCTGGACGCCACCGGCGTGGTCGCGATCGACGCCCGCATCGTCGACGACGGCGACCTGGTGAGCGGCGCCGGCGTCACCTCCGGCCTGGACCTCGGCCTCTACCTGCTGGAGCGCGAACTCGGTCCGCGCATCGCGCACGCGGTGGAGCAGCTGTTCGCCCACGAGCGCCGGGGCACCGTCTGGCGCGACGCCGGCCCGGTCCCCGCCGCCTTCTGAAATCCACCTCCTCCCTCCACCCCGAAGCCCCACAGGAAGAGCGCACTCCCATGCCTGTCGAAGGAACCTGGAACCTCGTCATCGCCACCCCCGTCGGAAGGCAGCAGGCCGTACTCCGGCCGTTTCCCGACGGCGGCGGCCTGCGCGGCACAGCCACCAGCGAGGCGGAGGAGGTTCCACTGAGCGAGCTCTCCGTCGACGGTGACCGGTTGACCTGGCGCCAATCCATCACCAAGCCGATGCGCCTGCACCTGGCGTTCGACGTCGTGGTGCGCGGCGACCAGCTGGCAGGCACCGCCAAGGCCGGCCGCCTGCCCGCGACCAAGGTCACCGGCCGCCGCACCGCACCGTCGTCCGACTCCTGAGCACCCCGGAAATCGGAAAAGCCCTCCCGTGACGAAACTCCTCCTCGCCGTCCACGTCCTGGCGGCCATCATCACCATCGGCCCGGTCACCGTGGCCGCCAGCATGTTCCCGCCCGCCGTCCGCCGCGCCCTGGCCGCACCCGGCGACCCCTCCGGCCTCGCCACCGTCCGTACGCTGCACCGCATCTGCCGGGTCTACGCCGTGATCGCGGTGACGGTACCGGTGTTCGGCCTCGCGACCGCCAACGGCCTCCACGTCCTGGGCAGCGCCTGGCTCATCACGTCGATCGTCCTCACGGCACTGGCCGCCGCCGTGCTCGGTGCCCTCATCCTTCCCCGTCAGGGCTCGGCCCTGGCCGCGCTCGACGGGCCGTCCGAGACACTGGAACCGACGGCCGTCCAGCGCGTTGCCGGTCAACTCGGCATGTTCACCGGGGTGTTCAACCTGCTCTGGGCCACGGTGACCGTTCTGATGATCATCCGGCCCGGATCCACCACAGGAGCCTGACCATGCACCCGCCCAGCCGACTCCTGCGCCTCAGCGCCCCCGTCGAACTCCTCTCCCTGTTGGTGCTGCTGGCCAACGTCGCCGTGCTGCAACAGCAGGCCGTCGCCTCGGCGATCGGCCCCCTCCACGGCTGCGCCTACCTGATCGCCGTCATCGCGGCCGCCCGCGAGGCCGGCCCGGACCGTACCGTCACGCTCCTTGCCGCGATCCCCGGCATCGGGGGCATGCTCGCCCTGCGCCGCCTGAAGGCCGCCGGTCGTTTCGACTGAGTCGTACGTCAGCGAAAAGCGGCGATGCTGCGGGTGACCCAGTCGCCGAAGGGGCTCGGGGCGCGGCCGAGGACTCGTTCCACGTCCGAGCTGATCCGCAGTTCGGCGGGGTTCGGGGAGCCGATGATGTCCAGGGTGTCGTCGACGAGCTCCGGCGGCACGAACCGGGTCATCGCGGCCTTGGCCTCCGCGCGGGTGAGTTCATGGAACCGTACCGGGGAGCCGAGTGCGGCGGCGATGGCCTCCGCCTGCTGACGCGGCGTGATCACCGCCGGCCCGGTCAACTCGAAGACTCCGCCGGTGTGCCGGTCGTCCAGCAGGCAGGCCGCCGCGACCTCGGCGATGTCCACCGGGTCGACGATCGGAACCCCGACGTCGCCGAAGGGTGCGGCGACCGTCCCTTGTGTGCGGACGGACTCCGCCCAGGCGAAGGCGTTGGAGGCGAAGCCGCCCGGTCGCAGGACGGCCCAGTCCAGGCCGGACCCCCTCAACGCGTCCTCCACCGCGCGCATCGCGATCCGCGACGGGCCGAGCGGTCTGGTCGCCACGCCCTGCGAAGACAGCAGGACGACCCGGCGGACCCCGCTGGCGACGGCCAGGTCGACGATGTCGGTCGGCCTGGCTTCGGGGGCGTGCAGGTCGCCGGACAGCAGGAGGAACAGCGCACTCGCCCCGTCCAACGCGGGGATCAGGCCCTGCGGCGCGGCCAAGTCGGCCACCACGTGCCGGACCCCGTCCGGCACCACCGCCGCATGGCGCGACACCGCCGTCACCTGCTCGCCCGCCTCGGCCAGGGCCTGCGTCAAAGGCCGGCCCACGTTCCCGGTAGCCCCGGTCACCACGATCATGTTCAGCTCCTACTCCGTTGTGCACTGCGGGAATTGACGCTAGGAGTCGGGCTTACTTTTCGTAAGGACGTACCCAGAGGTAAGCTCCGGACATGAAGGAAGGCGCGCAGCTGAGGCAGGTCGAGGCGGGACATCGGTATGAGGTGTTTCACACTGACTGCCCGGCGCGCGACATGGTCGACCACGTGACCAGCAGGTGGGGCATCTGGGTGCTCATCTCCTTGCGGAGCAATGACCTTCGGTTCTACGAGCTGCGCGACAGCATCCAGGGCGTCAGCGAGAAGATGCTCGCTCAGACACTGCGCGCGCTGGTCCAGGACGGCCTGGTCTGGCGGAAGGTCGAGCCGACGACACCGCCCCAAGTCACCTACGGCCTGACTGAGTTCGGCCAGGACGTCGGCGAGCCGCTGACGGACTTGTTCGACCGGATCACCAAGCGGCTGCCGCCGCGCAGCGCGGGATAGTGCGGTCGCGGTCGGCCGGCGTGAGGGCGTGATCTGTTCGCGTCGATCGAGGAGTCCCGCCTGCTGCTGGGCCGTCTCTTTCGGCTCTTGCCTGGTCGGCGGCATCGCCGGCGGCCGACCGGCGGTACTCCGGCCGACGCTCCCGTCGGGCCGGCCGATTGACTGGGCCCGACCGCTGGGGGCTCACGGACGGCCGGACCGTTGGGCAGTGCTCAGACATCTTCGCGATTTCAGCGTGTTCGCGTCGCATACCACCAGGCCGGAGAGCCGGAGACGGCGTCGAGGCATCGTGTCGGCGCTCGCACAGCGACCGGCCGAGCAATCCGCCCGCTCCGCGGCCGACCAACGGGCGGTACGAGTCTGCGGAATACCGACGACCCGCCGGTCATGGGTGGCGGAGGTCCGGCTTCGTCACCCTGGAGCGGACGACGTTCTCCTCGGCGCTCCCAGAGGGATCGGAGGTCACGGAGGTCTCAGTGGATGCCCTGGGAGGGCGGCAGAACAGGCCGATCGAGCCCACCACCAGTTCGCTGTCGCGCTCGATGATCAGGCGGTGGCCGTGTGCGCCGAGCCCGTGCGGTTCTGGTCGAAGAGGCCCGCGATGATGCGGTCTCCTTCGGCGGGGAAGTCGTCGGCCCGGTGGGCAGCTCGGCGCGAGAGTCCGAGACGGGGAAGCCCACACGGTTCTTCAGGGAGTCAGTTCTTGCGGGCCGTCAACAGGGCGAAGGAGAGGTACTCGCCGCCGTCCTCCGTGAGCATGTCGATCACGGGCTGGTTCGCCTTCGCCCCGTCCGGCCGGTGCTCGGCGCAGGCGCGGCTCCACAGCAGCCAGTCCTGCCAGGCGTCCGGCTGCAGCCGCGCGGAAGTGACGTTCACCAACTCGGTGATCTCCCACTGGAAACGCCACCATTGCGGCGTGTGCCATGCGATCGCCTCCCATCCGACGACCCGCTTGATGTGCGGCGGAATCGCGCCGAGGTCGCGCACTTCCCGTGTCATGGCGGGGGTGGCCACGCCCAGTTGGCCGCCCGGGCGCAGGAAGCGCACCAGGTAGGGCAGGTAGTTGTCCGACGTGCCGAAGTATTCGAAGGCGTCGATGCTGACGATGGCGTCGAAGCTCTCCTCGTCGAAGGGCAGGACGTGCGCTTCGGTGCGCACGGCTTGGACCTTGTCCGCGACACCCGCCTGCGTGAAGACGGCTTCCGCGTCCTGTGCGGGGACCCACCAGTCGGCCGCCACGACGTGCACGCCGTACTCGCGGGCCAGGAACACCGACGTGGCTCCCTTGCCGGAGCCGAGGTCGAGAACTCTCATCCCGGGGCGCAGATCGAGGTCTCGGGCCAGGTCCTCCAGCAGCCACAACGGGTTCGGCCCCATGTCGAGGCCGACGAGCCAGGCCGGGTCGTAGCGGGACGAGCGGGGATAGCGGTCCGGACGTACAAGATCATTCAAAGCCGTCACGGGCACGACTCAAACCGAAGTCTGACGTGCCGGCAAACCCTTTTCGGAACCTGCGCCGCTTCCGGCGCCGATGGACCGCAACGGCATCTCGGTACCCGTGACGAGCTCGTGCATGATCGGCGGTGGGACGGCGAGGGGTGGAACGGCAGTGCGGCGACTGCCTGGACGGCGTCGCTCATGTGCTCGCGGCGGCCGGGGCAGCGGGCCGGAGCTCACCGGGCCTGATGGCTGGTACCCCACTCCGGCCAACCTCAGGTGAGGGCACCCGGGCCGTCCGGTCCGAGGGACGGCCCGCCGCACGTCCACCTGCCGTGCGCCGCACGTGGACGGCAGCGGCGTGGTCGGCCTGCTGATCATGCATCTACGCTTGTGCTCGTCAGAGAGTCGAGACGGACGACCGGTCGTGGAACGGAGCATATGGTGCCAGCGGGTCAAGCGGGGGAAGCGAACGACGGGGACCTGATCGGAAAGGTGCTCGGGGGACGCTACCGTGTGACCTCCGTGGTCGGCCGCGGCGGCATGGGCGTGGTCGCGCGGGCCGTCGACGAGCTGCTCGCCCGCGAGGTCGCCGTCAAGGTCCTGCGGGCCTACACCGACGCCAGTGACGCCGAACTGGCCGGCCTGCGTACCCGGATGGGGCGCGAGGCGCAGGCCGCTGCCCGCATCCGGCACGGCGGCGTCGTCACGGTGCACGACGTGACGCACGAGCAGGGTCTGCCCGTCATCGTCATGGAACTCGTCGACGGCCCCTCGCTCGACGAGGTGCTGACGCAGCGTGGCGCACTCGACCCGTACGAGGCCGCCGCGATCGGCGCCAAGCTGATGGACGCGCTCGACGCCGCGCACCGCGCGGGCGTCCTGCACCGCGACGTGAAGCCGGGCAACGTACTGCTGGAGCGCGACGGCCGGGTCGTGCTCACGGACTTCGGCATCGCCGCCATCGAGACCTCCGACGACGAGGCCATGGCGAAGCTCACCCGCAGCGGTCAGCTGGTGGGCTCGCTCGACTACCTGCCGCCGGAGCGCGCGCAGGGCAGGGAGCCCGGACCGGCCTCCGACATATGGTCGCTCGGGATGACCCTGTACGCGGCGGTCGAGGGCGTCTCGCCGTTCCGCCGTACCTCGGTGTGGTCCACGCTGGCCGCGATCGTCGGCGAGCCTCTGCCCGAGCCGCGGCGCGCGGGGCCGCTCACCCCCGTGCTGCGGGCGCTGATGGCGAAGGACCCGGAGCACCGGCCCACCGCCGATCAGGCCCGCGCCATGCTGGAGCAGGTGGCGGCCGGCCGCGGCGCGGGCCCCGCGGCGGCGCCCGCCACGGCCCCGCCGACGCCCGCCCCGCAGCCCGTGGCCGCGCCCGCTCCCGGCTTCGGGCCCCCACCCCCGGCCGGGTTCGACGCCGGCGCCGTATCGGTTCCGCAGCCCTACGCCCCCGCCCCGCAGCCCGGCTTCCCGTCGCACGGCCTCGCGCAGGGGCCCCCGCCCGGTCAGCCGTTCACTGTGAACCAGTCCGGCCCGGCGGCCGTGGACCGGGCGCGGCGTCGCGGCCGTGCCGTGATGGCCGTGGCGGTCGTCGCCGTACTCGCCGCCGGCGCAGTCACCTACGCCGTGGCCTCGGGCAGCGACAGCGACGGCGACCGGACGCGGGCGGTGGCTCCGGCCGGAGCGCCCGACGGCTCCCCGGCCGCCGGCGAGCAGCCGGGCTCGCAGTCCCCGGCACCGTCTCCCTCCGGCTCCGGACCCACGGCGAAGCCATCCGCGAGCTCCTCGAAGAAGACCGACACGTCATCGCCCTCCCCGGAGGGCTCCTCGCCCGCCAAGGCCAAGCCCGGGCCCGAACCGACGGGCTGCACCGGCTGGACCCACAGGGACCCGGCGCCGGGCACCTACGGCTACATATCCGGCGACCACCATTTGCTGGCCGCGCCGTACCAGCAGTGCCCGCAGGGCATCATGGTCAAGGACGGCACCAAGCTCTGGTACCAGTGCTACATCGTCAACTCGTACGGCAACCAGTGGACGTTCGTGCGCGTGGACGGCACGAACGCCACCGGGTGGCTGTACAACCGCGACCTCAAGGGCCAGAAGGGCTCGTCCCCCGCCTGCTAGGCGTATACGCGGCGACGCGTGTACGCGGCGACGGTGACCGCCGCCCGCGGCAGTGTCCTACGGACACCTTGCCGCCCGAAAGACACGGCCCGGCCGGCAGTGGCACCGGGGTTTGACTGACCCGGTCTCCTTGACGGTCGTTTCAGGGTTCGGGGGAAAGCGAAGGGGAAAACGGAACGGCCGGGCCGAGGGCTCCCGCCGAGGTGAGCAGGGCAGCGGTCTCGGGATGGGGGCCGTCGTTGGCCCACTCCAGCGGGGAACGGCCCGCGCCGTCGTCTTCTCGGAGGTTCGGATCGGCGCCGTGGGCCAGCAGTTCCCGCACCGTCTCCGCGTCCCCCCAGCACGCGGCCGCGCACAGCGGCGTGCCCTCCGCGCCGACGCCCCGGCTCTCGGCGTCCGGGGAGACCCCGGCTTCCAGCAGCAGGCGGACGATCTGCGTCCTGCCGCTGACTGCCGCCTCGTACAGAGGGGTGGTGCCTCCGGTGTCCGGCCGGTGCGGGTCGGCACCGGCACGCAACGCCGCACGCACCCGCGGAACATCGCTCTGCATGATCGCCGCGAACAGGCGGCGGGAAAGCTTCTTCTGGCGGCGTCGCTTCACGGGCACGGAGGTTACCGGCCGGGCGTGGGGGCGGGCCGCGGTCGTTCCTACGGGGCGGGAGTCGCGGATTCCCACGGCGCGGGTGCCGCGGATTCCTGCGGGACCGGCGGGTGGCATACGGCGCGGGGGGCGCCTTCCTCCGTGCGCGGCCAGTGCCGTCCTTCGAGGGCCTCGGCGCTGCGGTTGAGCCGGACCAGGACGTCCTCCAGTTCCCGTACCTCCTCAGGGGACCAGTCGGCGACCACCCGGGCCAGGCAGGACCGGTTGGCCTCGCGGTCTCCGGCGAGGCGGCGCCCGCCTTCGGCGGTGATGCGCAGCTTGCGGGCCATGCCGCCGTCCGGGTCCGCGACGCGCTCGGCGAGTCCGCAGCGCAGCAGTGCGGCCGTCTGCCGGTTCACGGTCGAGGTGTCGAGCCCGAAGGCCTCTGACAACTGTCCGATGGACATGGGGCCTTGGGTGTCGATCCGGCTGAGCAGCAGGTACGCCGACCGCTCCAGGCGTTCGGGGTCGCGCTCGCGCCGGGCCAGCACCTGGTGCCGCGACAGCAGCATCAGCTCCCGCTCCAGTTTCTCCAACACTGCGCCTCCCGCTCCTTCCGGCGTTCCATTATCGCGGACCCGTGGACTCG
The DNA here is from genome assembly GCF_001279655.1 of Streptomyces sp. WM6372. NCBI lineage: Bacteria > Bacillati > Actinomycetota > Actinomycetes > Kitasatosporales > Streptomycetaceae > Streptomyces > Streptomyces sp. WM6372. The sequence continues at coordinate 36,491 of NZ_LGDB01000183.1, forward strand.
TGGACCCCCCGCGGACCTGCGGACCCGTGGACCCCTGCGGACCCGCGAACCGGCGGACCTCGGCTGGGCGGGCCGCGGAAGGCTCCGCCCGAGGGCCGGACCATGGAATATGCATCATACATAGCGTGTGTACTATGCACTCCTCGTTGTCACCCCGACGAGCCACAGCCTCAACCCGGAGGACCCGCATGACCCTCACCACGTCCACCGCCTCCCGAGCGGCCGAGATCCTGTCCCGGCCCATCACGCTGAACGGCCTGACCGTCCCCAACCGCATCGCGATGGCTCCGATGACGCGGATGTTCTCCCCCGGCGGCGTGCCCGGCGAGGACGTGCAGGCGTACTACGCCAGCCGGGCCGCCGCAGGTGTGGGCTTGATCGTCACCGAGGGCACCTACGTCGGTCACGACTCCGCCGGGCAGAGCGACCGGGTGCCGCGGTTCCACGGCGAGGACCAGCTGGCGGGATGGGCGAAGGTCGCCGCGGCCGTGCACGAGGCGGGAGGCACGATCGTGCCTCAGCTGTGGCACATAGGCATGGTGCGCAAGCAGGGCGAGGCACCGTACGCCGACGCGCCCGCCGTCGGCCCCTCCGGCATCCGCGTCGACGGCACCGAGGGGACCGGCAAGGCGATGACCCGCGCCGACCTCGACGACGTCATCGGCGCGTTCGCCGACGCCGCCGCGGCCGCCGAGCGGATCGGCTTCGACGGCATCGAACTGCACGGCGCCCACGGCTACCTGCTCGACCAGTTCCTGTGGGAGCGGACCAACCGCCGCACCGACGCGTACGGCGGCGACGCGGTGGCCCGTACGAAGTTCGCCGCGGAGATCGTGGCGGCGGTCCGCGAGCGCGTCCCGGCCGACTTCCCGGTGATCTTCCGCTACTCGCAGTGGAAGCAGGAGGCCTACGACGCCCGGCTCGCGCAGACCCCGGAGGAGCTGGAGGCGATCCTGGCCCCGCTGGCGGCGGCGGGCGTCGACGCGTTCCACGCCTCCACCCGTCGCTACTGGCTCCCGGAGTTCGAGGGCTCGGACCTGAACCTGGCGGGCTGGACGAAGAAGCTCACCGGCCGGCCGACCATCACCGTCGGCTCGGTCGGCCTCGACGGCGACTTCATCCGCGCCTTCGCCGGCGAGGGTGCGGCGCTCGGTGACATCGACAACCTCCTGGACCGCATGGAACGCGACGAGTTCGACATGGTCGCCGTCGGCCGGGCGCTGCTCCAGGACCCGCAGTGGGCGGCGAAGGTCCTCGGCAACCGCTTCGACGAGCTGAAGCCGTACGACGCGGCGGCGCTCAGGTCGCTCAGCCACTAGCCGGCACCCGGAGCCGGCTCGGCCTGCCGGAAGCCGGACCGGCAGCCCTCCGGACGGCCGGTCCGAGGACGCCCCGCGACGTCGGTCCGCCGACGTCGCGGGGCGTTCGCGCTCCGGCCAAAGCATCCACAGGGCGTCCGGCGTCCGGACGGGCCACTCCGCCGGATGCGGGCGGCCGACGGCATCGTGGGAGCGGCCGCGACGGTCGGCGCGTCAACCCGCGGCCGCCGCGGCCGCTCACCCTTCACGCGACGAGAGCGATGCGGCTTGGTCCGGGCAGCGCAGCCATCCTGCCGTACAGGTCGAGCGCCCACCCCCGACGAGGGGTCGGCGCTCCCGAGCACGCTCCACCGTGCTCGACACCCGACCACCTGCTCACACCGGCGCTGCCGGACCGGGAAGGTTTGGGGCCGCTGGTACGGGCAGAAGCCCTACGGCCGAACGCCACGGCCTCCGCGCCGCGGTGCCGCTCCGTGAAGGGCCGGGCAGGCCTCCACGTCCGAGGGCGGCCGGGAACGCGGCTTCCCACCGGGGCCCGGCGGGATTCCGCCTGACAGGCGAGGAGAAGGATCATGGCACCGAGACGGACCGTCTACCACGTCTCACCTTCCGGTGAGCGAGCGGCGGCCGCAGGAGTGAAGTGGCAGGTCGAGGGCAGGGAAGGACGCCGGGTGCTCCACGAGCCGCACCGTACGCAGCAGCAGGCGATCGACTCAGCACGCCGCCACGCCAAGGAGCACACGCCCGCACAGATCATCGTCCACGCCCGCGACGGGCACGTCCGCACCGCATACGCCTACGGCCTCACCCTCGCCGTGCCCCCCGGCGAGCGCGGCCGCAGGACGGGAAAAGCCGGAGGCGTCTTCTAGCGCGGCCCCGCACGGGCAGGCCCGGTGTCCACGGAGGCCGGCCGCCTCCCAAACCGGCGGGCACCCGACCCCTTCTTCGCATGCGGCGGCTCCAGGGCACCTCGGCATGTGGTGGGGGCCGCTGGGGCAGGGCTTCGCGCAGGTTTGGCGTCCGCGATCCGGGTCAGACGCGCAGAGCAAGCAGTCCCCCGCACCCCCAGGGAGTGATCAGCTGTGTCGAAGAACGAGAAGGGCCGGGCCAAGACCGAGCAGGCCAAGGGCAAGCTCAAGGAAACGGCCGGCCGTCTGGTGGGCAACGAGCGGCTGACTGCCGAGGGCCGCGGCGAAGCGGCGAAGGGCGATGCCCGCCAGGCCAAGGAAAAGATCAAGGACATGTTCAAACGGTGACCTGGCCGCACCCGCAGAGCAGTGCCTCGGTCCCGAACCCGTCTGGGGTTCGGGACCGAGGCGCGTCCAGGGCTACCCGACCCGACGGTCCCGCATCCGTGGCCCGCGCGTCAGCGGGCCAGCAACGCGTCGAGGAGCTTGTCGACGTCGAGGAACTCCTCCCCCGCGCCGGTCACGGCGTACGTCTGGTGCAGGAAGTCCGTGAGCTCGCGGGCCTCCACGAAGAGCACGGCGTCTCCTTGCCTCTGCCCAGCGGAGCCCCTCAAAGAGAGGCGGAGCTCGTCGACTCCGGCCGCCCCGTGGGGGCAGAACGTGACGTCTCCCTCGCCCACCGGGCGGTGGAATCCCTCGGCGAGCATCTGCCGGTCGAAGTGCCAACGGGCCAGGACCGTGGGGCCGTCGAGGAACGTGACCTGTACGGCGTACGGGTCCTCGCCGTCGTACGTGAACCGGGCGAGGAGCGGCACACGGCCCCTCACCGCGTCCAGATGGACCGTGATCAGAGCAGATATGAAGGACATCGACGGGCCTCCGGGATGGACTGCACGGTTGCACTCGTATGCCCCGCCTCGCCCTCGGCACACTGCCCCGCCAACAGATCGGCCACCATCTCTTCGCGTACGCCGTGGGTGGGCCCTTGCCGGTGGCGCGGGGCACGCAGGGGACCCACCCCGACCAGCGGCCCGGGTGGGGTGCCTCGGATTCGTTCGGAGGCTCTCGAAAATCCTGCCTGGCGCGAGATCTGCGGTGGCGCGTCAGTGCTCCCGCTGTTTGCCTGGGGGTACCTGCACCCCATACCCGAGGAGCGATCATGAGCGGCGACAGCCAGCCGAGCAAGCGGGCCCAGCAGATGCGCGCCAAGGCCGAAGAGCTGGAGCAGGCGGCACAGCACGCCACCGATCCGGCAGAGCGGCAGCGCCTGACGGACAAGGCCATGCGGATCCGGGAGAAGACGGAGCAGGAGAACGGCAGGGGCAGCGGAACCATGGATCCCATGTAGACATGTAGACCAGGCCCACGGGTGACCTGCGGGTGACCTGCTCCCGTCCGGACCGGAAGGGCGCCTGCGGCGCGTCTCGTCCTTCCCGTAGCCCCGCCGGGCAGGCTCACGCGCGGGGAGCCACGAGTCCTCGCCCACGCGCCCACGCGCGACCGGATTCTGCTCGGCCGGCCGACCGGGCGGGCTCCCGGCGCCGCGCGCTACGCCGACTGCCGTACCGGGCCGATGACGGCCCTCAGGCCCGGCCCGACCGGCCTGTGGGCGGCCCTATCGGCGTGCGCGGCTGCGCCTCACCAGCAGGAAGACGATCAGAGCGGTGCCGGCCACGAGCAGCGGCTTGCGGTTGACGCGCGCCACGCCGGCGACCTGGCCGGCCTTGTCCAGAACCGGATCGGGTGTCGTGTCCTTCACCATCTGCGCGGCATGCTGGGTCTTCCCTCGTATCCGGTCGGCGACCGCGGCGGTCTTCTCGGCGGCCTGTTCCTTGACGGCGGCCATCTTCTCCATCGCCTGCGCCTTGGTGTCGGCCTTGCCCGCCAACACCTCGACGGTCTGCCCGAGTTCGTCGCGGGTGCGCTCGACCTGCTCGCGCAGTTCGTCGGGGGTGGGCGTGCCGATGTTGGTTCGGGGTTCGTTGGTCATCGCTACGCTTTCTCCTTGATCTCGGCCAGGTCGGCGGTGACGCGGTCGATGGTCCGCTCCGGGACCGGCGCGCGCGCAGGAGCGATCTGCTTCTTCCCTGCCATGGCGGTCACTGCGGCACCCCCCGGTTGCGGTGGTGCGCACACCGTTGTCGTGGCGCGCCTACCCCGGAAGCGAACGCGCATCCCGGCCGAGCAGCACGTCTCGTTGGAGGCGGCGAAGTTCGCGGCGTAGAACGCGAAGCCGGCCGAGGCGATCAGTGGCCCCGCCGGCCGTCCGGCCTCGGCCCGGGCCGGGCCGTCACTGCTGGGGATCTCGGGTATGGCGCAGCACGCCCGGGCGCGACTCCCCCATTGGCAGGCCAGTCGTTCGGGTGCACTCGAAGCCGGGGCGGGATGGCAACGCGCCACCGGGTAGGCGTCGTGTATGAACTCACACACCCCCGATACCTCGAGCACGGCAGGGCAGACCGCAGTGATCGACACGGCCTCGACATGGTGGCTGACGGCCCTGGACCGGCTCGAGCGGACCACCGTGGCCGACCCTGCGGTCAAGGCGCTCCAGCGGGGAATCCGCTCGCTCCCCCTGGGCGGGATGCGCGATCTGCTGCGTGGCAGGCCGCTGGGCCACCCCGTGCACCCCGTGCTGGTGCAGGTACCCATCGGATGCTGGCTGTCGGCCGCCGTCTTGGACCTCGTACCCGGCACTCGGCGGGCGACGACGACCCTCACCGCCGTCGGACTCGCCGGCGTCGCCCCGGCAGCGATGGCCGGCTGGGCGGACTGGGCGGACCTTCCTCCCGAGCAGGCCCGGGTCGGGCTGGCCCACGCGGTCTCCAATGTGGCCTCGGTGGCCTGCTACGCCGCGTCCCTGAGGTCACGGCTCCACGGCCGTTCGGCGAAGGGCCGCCTGTGGTCCCTCGGCGGCCTGGCTGCCCTCGCCGTCACCGGCGCACTGGGCGGACACGTGGCCTACCGACAGGCCGTCGGAGCGCACCCCGCGACATGAGCGGGCGGGCTCTCTTGCCTTGCCGGCACACGAAGTCCAGGCGGAAGGCACGACCTGTTTCGACGAGCTGAAACCGCACGTCCTGCGGCTACCGGGAGAAGAACCCTGCCACGGCTGCCACGGCCGCGATCGTCGTGATCACCACCAGCCACGTGTCCGGGCGAACGCCCTCGTCCGCGAAGGCCGCGACGAGACGAAGTGTGCCAGTAAGGGCGCGATCACGAGGCCGAAGGCGCCCACGACCCCCGCCACAGCCCACCGCAATGGGCGGGCAGCCACCCCCCGGCGTTCCTCCACCACCACGACCGCCATGTTTGAACGTGTTCAATTCAACGCGTTCAAGGTACCTCGCGTGGTCGGCCCGGCCAACATGACCCTGGCATCGACCAGGGGCGGGAGATCGCATCGGTGCGGGAAGTACAAGATCCGCAGGGCCTACCGGTTCCGGCCGCGGGTCCGGTATCCCTGAAAGGCGGCCCCGATCGGAGGTCGTTGCCCCCTGGAAGGACACTTGCCGTGGACGGCTGGTACGTGGATGAGCGCTGCTTCAACTGCGATGTCGCACGACAGCTCGCGCCCGACCTGATCGGTGAGGCCGAGGGAAAGTCCCAGATCCTGCGCCCGCCACACGACGAGAAGGAGACCCGGGACTTACACGCAGCCGTCTTCGCCTGCCCCACCCGCTCGATCCGCCCCTCCTCCGGGCAACCGGACCGGCGACTCGACCCCTTCCCGATGGCTTTGGACAGCGGCGTACTGCTGTGCGGGCACAACTCGAAACACACCGCCGGGGCCAATTCCTACTTGCTCCTGCGGCCGTCCCGCACGGTCATGATGATCGACACACCGCGCTGGAGTCGTGAACTGGCCGAACGTTACGCAGCGGTGGGCCCGATCACCGATGTGCTGCTCACCCACCGCGACCACGCCGCACACGGCCGCCGCTACGCGGACCATTTCGGCGCCCGGCTGTGGATCCACGAGGGCGATCTCGATGCGGCGCCGGACGCGGACCAGGTGATCCGGGGTCTCGAACCCCTGGAGATCGGTGAGGGAGTCACCGCCCACCCGCTGCCCGGCCACACGCGGGGCAGCGTGCTGTACCTCGCAGACGACCGATACTGCTTCAGCGGGGACAGCTTCTACTGGTCGCGCACCACGGGCGATCTGGACGTCGCGGACAGTGTGACCTGGTACTCCATCGAGGAATTGGCCACCTCACTGGCCAGGACGGCCGGACTGCTCCGGTTCGAATGGGTTCTGCCGGGCCACGGCGATCGCCGCAGGCTGTCCGCCGACGAGATGTGCCGGCGGATGGAGGCACTGGCAGAGCGCACGCGGCGGCTGCGGCCCCGCCCGGTCGACTTCACCGCCGTTCGCTGGTGAAGGGGCCGAGAGCGACCGGGCCCCACCCCGTGGGCGGTTGGCGGGAAGACTTCGGGACAGAAGCGCGACGTGCTGAAGATACTTCTCGTGGTCTTGCTCGTCCTGCTCGCCGCATGTGCGTCGGCCGCCGCCGTACTGGGCACGCCCTGGTTCGTGGCCCTGGCCGTCCCCCTCGTCCTGCTCGCGCTGGTGGCCGTGCACGACCTCGTACAGCGTCGGCACTCGATCCTGCGGAACTACCCGCTGCTCGGGCACCTGCGCTTCGCCCTGGAGGCCCTGCGGCCGGAGATCCAGCAGTACTTCATCGAGCGGAACTTCGACGGCCGCCCCTTCGACCGGGACACCCGGAGCATCGTCTACGAGCGGGCCAAGGGGACCGACGCCGAGGAGCCGTTCGGCACCGAGCTCGACCCGTACCGGCCCGGCAGTGAGTACCTCACCCCGTCGATGGCGCCGCGGGCGGTGCGGACGGATCCGCCCCGGGTACGGATCGGCGGACCCGACTGCACCCGCCCGTACGACATGGCCCTGCTCAACGTGTCGGCGATGAGCTTCGGCTCCCTGTCGGCCAACGCCGTGCTCGCCCTCAACGCCGGCGCCCGGTCGGGCGGCTTCGCCCACGACACGGGCGAGGGCGGGTTGTCGGAGTACCACCTGCGCCCGGGCGGGGACCTCGTCTGGGAGATCGGCACCGGCTACTTCGGCTGCCGGACCGACGAAGGGGGCTTCGACGAACGGCAGTTCGCCACCAAGGCCGCGCACGAACAGGTCAAGTGCGTGTCGTTGAAGATCAGCCAGGGCGCCAAACCGGGCATCGGCGGCGTCCTGCCGGGAGCCAAGGTCAACGCCGAGATCGCGAAGGTCCGCGGCGTCCCGCAGGGGAAGACGGTCGTGTCGCCGCCCTTCCACCGCGTCTACTCCACGCCGCGCGAGCTGGTGCGCTTCCTGGCCCGGATGCGCGAACTGGCCGACGGCAAGCCCGTCGGCTTCAAGCTCTGCGTCGGCTCGCGCCGGGAGTTCCTCGCCGTGTGCAAGGCCATGCTGGAGGAGGGCACCACGCCGGACTTCATCATCGTCGACGGCGCCGAGGGCGGAACGGGCGCCGCACCGCTCGAATTCGCCGACCACGTCGGCCTGCCGCTCGGCGAGGGGCTGATGACCGTACACAACGCCCTCGTGGGGGCGGGTCTGCGCGAGCGGATCCGGATCGGGGCCAGTGGCAAGGTCGCCACCGGCAGTGACCTGGTCAAACGCCTCCTCCAGGGAGCCGACTACACCAATGCCGCCCGCGCCATGATGTTCGCCGTCGGCTGCATCCAGGCCCAGCGCTGCCACACGAACACCTGCCCCGTGGGCGTCGCTACCCAGGACGAGCGGCGCGCCCGCGCCCTCGACGTCGGCGACAAGGCGCAGCGCGTGCGGCGCTTCCAGGAGGCCACGGTCAAGAGCGCCCTGCAGATCATGGCGGCGATGGGGGTCGACGAGCCGTCCGGACTGCGCCCGCACCAGCTGGTCCAGCGGGTGGATCCGTACACCGTCCGCTCCTACGCGGAACTGCACGAGTGGCTCACACCAGGACAACTGCTCGCATCAGCGCCCGAGGGCTGGGCATCCGACTGGCGGGCGGCCGACCCGGACCGCTTCACCCACTGACACCGCACCGGCCCTCCCCCCGGGGCCGGGGGCCGCACCGGACGGAAGGGAACTCCTGTGGCACGTACCGTCGCCCACGTGATCGTCGACGCACTCAAGGAACTGGGTGTCCGGCACGTCTTCGGCGTCGTCGGAGACGCCTTGAACCCCCTGACCGACGCCATCCGCACCGCCGACGACCTTGACTGGGTCGGCTGCCGGCACGAGGAGGCCGCGGCCTTCGCGGCCTCGGCGCAGTCTCAGCTCTCCGACACCCTCGGGGTGTGCATGGGCACGGTCGGGCCGGGCTCCGTCCACCTCCTCAACGGGCTCTACGACGCGGCCAAGAGCCGCACGCCGGTCCTCGCGATCTGCGGACAGGTCCCCCTCGCCGAGGTCGGCAGCGACTACTTCCAGGAAGTCGACAACGACCTGCTCTTCCGCGACGTGGCCGTTTACCGCGCCACGGTCACCTCCCCCGACCAGATGCCGCGGATGCTCGAGTCGGCCGTGCGCGCCGCCGTCACCCAAGGCGGCGTCGCCGTCCTGACCGTCCCCGGCGATCTGGGCGACCAGGAGCTGAGCGAGGACCGCCCCACGCGCTTCGCCCTCGCCGCGCCCCGCACGCGGCCCGACGACCCGGCCCTCGCCGAGGCCGCCGAGCTGCTGAACTCCGCCTCCCGCGTCACGCTGCTCGTCGGCCGCGGGGCGCGCGGGGCCCGCGCCGAGGTGCTCCGGGCCGCGGAGCTGCTCGCCGCGCCCATGGTGCTCACGCTCAAGGCCAAGGAGGGCTTCGAGGGCGACAACCCCTTCCAGGTGGGGCAGACCGGCCTGATCGGCAATCCCGCCGCGGCGCACGCGCTCGACAGCGGCGACGCGCTCCTCATGCTGGGCACCGACTTCCCCTACCGCGACTGGTACCCGACGGGGTGCAAGGTGGTGCAGGTCGACACCCGCGCGGAGCACCTCGGCCGCCGGGTCCCGGTGGACGTGGGTCTCGCGGGCGACGTCGGGGCCACCCTGCGCGCCCTGCTGCCGCTGCTGGAGGAGGCTCCCGACCGTACGCACCTCGACGGCGCCCGGGAGCGGTTCGTACGCTGGGAGGAGGGACAGCAGCGGCTGGCCGACCCGGGCCACGAGCACCGCTGGACCGGCAGGCTGCGGGCCGCACTCGACAACCGGGACCACGAGATCCGCCCGGAGGCCCTGGCCGCCGCGGTGGACCGGTATGCCGACGAGGACGCCGTGTTCACCTCCGACACCGGCATGGCCACCGTCTGGCTGTCCCGCTTCGTCAGCATGCGCGGCAGCAGGCGGCTGATCGGCTCGTACAACCTCGGTTCGATGGCGAACGCCATGCCCCAGGCCCTCGGGGCCCAGCTCTGGGCGCCCGACCGGCAGATCGTCGCCTTCTGCGGCGACGGCGGGCTGAGCATGCTGCTCGGCGACCTGATGACGATCAAGACGTACGGGCTCCCGGTGAAGCTCGTCGTCTTCGACAACCGCCGGCTGGGGATGGTCAAACTGGAACAGGAGCAGGCAGGACTCCCCGAGTTCGGCACGCGACTCGACAACCCCGATTTCGCCGCGGTCGCCACGGCCCTCGGCCTGACGGGCATCCGGGTCACCGATCCGGCCGGACTCCACGGCAGTGTGCGCCGGGCGTTCGAGACACCGGGGCCGGTCCTGCTGGACGTACTGACCAACCCCGAGGAAGTGGCCGTACCGGGCAAGCCGACCGTGGCCCAGGGGTGGGGCTTCGCCATCGCCAAGGTCAAGGAGACCCTGTCGAGCCGCGAGGACTGAGGGGAGTTCACAGCTCCGCGAGGGCCGGCAGCAGCTTCTTTTCGGACCAGTCCAGGAAGGGTTCCTGCCGGTCACCGCCGATCTGGATCAGAGCGACCTCGGTGAATCCCGCGTCGACGTACGCGCGTACCGCTTCGACGAAGGCGTCCACGTCGTCGCCGCAGGGGATGGCGTCCGCGACGTCCTCGGGCCTGGTGTGCTGCGAAGCCTGGGCGAAACCCGCGGGACCCGGGAGTTCCGCGTTGACCTTCCAGCCGCCGAGCGCCCAGCGGAACTGGTCGTGCGCCCGGGCCACGGCCGCGTCGCGGTCGGGGTCGTAGGAGACCGGGAGCTGGCCCACGCGCGGTTTGCCGGAGCCTCCGTACACGCCGAACGCGGTCAGCAGCTCCTTCTTCGGTTCGGTGGCGATGAGCAGGTCGCCGTAGCGGCCCGCGATCTCGCAGGAGCGGTCCCCGGAGACGGCGATCCCGATCGGGGGCGGATCTTCGGGGAGGTCCCACAGCCTGGCGTTCTCGACGTCGAAGTGGGCGCCGTGATGGCTGACGCAGTCGCCGGCGAACAGGGAGCGGATGATCCCCACGGCTTCCTCGAGCATCTCCAGGCGGACGTGGGCGGCGGGCCAGCCCGCGCCGACGATGTGCTCGTTGAGGTTCTCACCCGAACCCAGGCCCAGGCGGAAGCGCCCCTGGGACAGGAGCTGCATCGTGGCCGCCTTCTGGGCGATCACCGCGGGGTGGTAGCGGAACGTCGGGCACGTCACGTACGTCATGAGCGGGATCCGGGTGGTGGCCTGCGCGGCGGCGCCCAGGACGCTCCACGCGTAGGGCGCGTGCCCCTGGGCCTCCAGCCAGGGGAAGGAGTGGTCGGAGATGACGGAGAAGTCGAACCCCGCCCGCTCCGCGCCCACCACGTGCTCGACCAGCTCCCGGGGGCCGGCCTGCTCGGTCATCATCGTGTATCCGAACCTCGCCATACCGGGCGCCTTACCGCTCCGGAGCCGTTGAAACACCCCCTGCCGTCAGGCCGAACGGCCGGGGTCGAACGGTCACCCGTCTCCCCGCCGACGCTCTGCGGGCACCCGGTCGCAGGTCGACGTCGAGGTCGACGTCGAGGTCAGGCCGTCGACCGAGGCGATCCGGGGCTCGGTGAAGACCGCCGCCGGCACCGTCCACGTCATGGGCGCCGGCTTCGCGGACCGTTCGCGTGACGTGCGCGGTGCAGACGAGGCAGCCCTGCGCCAGGCCGGCCGGCCTCCCGGAGGCCGGCCACAGGCGCGTGCCCACCGTTCACCACACGCCGTGCCTGAACGGCCGCGGCGCGCGTTCGGACCGGTTCACACCGGCCTCGCGGCGAGTCTGCCTCAGGCGTCGTCCCGGTGGATCTGCTCTTCACGACCGATGCCCGGACGGTGCCGCTTGGCACGGTGGCCTCCGGCATCCGCGTCGTCCTCTGTCCTCCCCCGGACGACGGCGTCGTCCGCCTGGCGCCGGGCCTCACGGTCACCGCTCTCGCCCACGGCCTCGGACGGCGTGGTCCTCGGGTGTCGCCCGGACTTCTCGTGGTCCGCCATCGCGTCCTCCTCGGGTGGTCCCTGTCTCCCGCGACTACCCCGCACCGTCGCCCCGAAGCCTGCCGATCGGTGAGCGGCCCCGAGCGCGCAGCCGGACGGAGCACCCGGCGCGAACGCCGCCCGGGCAGTGCGCAGGGCCCGGGTACCGTGGGAACCAGCAGCAACTGGAGCGGCCATGCCCGTGACATCGACCTCGCGTTCTCCGTCCTGGTCGCCGCACCCGCCGGTGGGACCGCCATGACCGGCTCCCGCGGGCCGGCCCGGTGGCCGGGCTTCGGACGGATAAGCAGCACGATCCGCCGTACGCGGGCCGGCAGACGCTGGGGGCGTGTCCGGGACGTGGAACTGTGGCAGCGCTCGCTGGGGTTCGCCGCGCTCGGGTTCCTGACACTGGTACCGCTGCTGATCGTCGTGTCCGCGGCGAACACCGCCAGCGGACAAGGGTTCGCGCAGTGGCTGGGCGACGGGCTCGGCGTGTCGCCGGCCGCCAGGGCGGAGATCGACCGGCTCTTCGCCCTCCCCGGTGAGGCATGGCGGACCACCACGGCGTTCGGCCTGGCCCTGCTCGCCGTGTTCGGCCTGTCCTTCTGCACCCTGCTGCAGAGCGGCTACGAACGGATCTGGGACCTGCCGCCGGCGCGCTGGTGGGCCCGCTGGCGGCACGTACTGTGGCTCGGCGCGCTCATCGCCGTCCTCTACCTGTCGGCGATCACGTCACCGTGGCGCGAGTCGGCTGCCCGGGGGTTCGTCACCGTGGTGATCGGCACGCTGTTCTTCTGGTGGTCCCAGCGGCTGCTGCTCGGCGGCCGGATCGGGTGGCCGGCCCTCCTTCCCGGGGCGCTGGCCACCATGATCGGACTGCTGGGGCTCCGCATCTTCTCCCGGCTCGTCTTCTCACCTCTGATCGCATCCAGCGCCGTTACGTACGGCCCGTTCGGGACGGTCCTCGTCATCCAGACATGGCTCGTGGGGATCGGCGTCGTCGTCTTGGGCGGTGCACTCGTCGGCCGACTCGTCCACGACGAACTGGCGCGCCGGGCTCAACCGCCGGCTCCCGGCAGCTGAGACGACGGGGCTTTCCCGGTGGGGGTGGGGTTGGGGTTCCGTTCGGCCGGGCGGCAGCCTGTCCGGTGGCCCCTCCTTCGCATCCAAGCGCTGATTCGCGTCAACTCCCTTGTATACCAAGTGAATTGACCGGCAGCCGAGGAGGGATCGTCCCGCCTGCGGGATAAGGTGCGACCACCCCAACTACCGTTATGGAGACGGAACATGCGCATATCCGCCCTGCCCGCCGCCCTTGTCCTGACGGCCGCGACTCTCGCGGGAGCGGCGTCCCCGGCCGCCGCCGAGACCCCGGCCAACGTGGTCACCCTGGACGCCGGTCTCAACCTCCACCACAACACCGCGACCGTGACCTACGAGCGCGTCGACGGCGCGGTGAACTCCGTCAAGATCATCTCGGTGGACGTCACCAGCGGCGAACCCGACTGCGCCTGGGTGCAGTGGAACGACCCGAAGAACACCGGGGACGGCTGGACCAACCTCGACTCCGAGCCCTCCTGTCACGGCATCGGCCTGTTCGAGCCGCTCAACGTCGTCATCAAGGCTCCGGCCGGCCACCCGCTCAAGGTGCGCCTCGCCTCGTACCACTCCGACAGCAACGTCGTGATGCACAAGGACGTCGCGAAGCTCTAGGGGGCGCGGCGCAGCGCCGCGCGTAGGCCGTACGGTGCCGACACGGCCCCTTTCGGCACACGTTCCGTGAGTGCGACGAACCGAATGTTATTGATGTCTTGCAATCACACCACTTCATGGGAGGTATGCAATGCGTGCAAGTCGTCTGCTCCGTTTCACCGTCGTACTGGGTACCGCCGCGGCGCTCGGTCTGGGCGGAGCCGCGGCGGCCGGCGCCGACGGTGTCGGCAACTCCGGCCTCGGGAACAGCGGTGTCGGCAACTCGGGCATCGGGAACACCGGCGTCGGCAACTCGGGCATCACCAACTTCGGCCTGGGCAACTCAGGGATCGGGAACTGGGGTGTCGGCAACTCGGGCATCGCGAATTCCGGCGTCGGCAACTCCGGTATCGGCAACTAAGAAGCCGCTCGGCGCGGGCCGGTCGTGACGACACGGCACCACCACGGCCACGGGGTCCTCTCCCGCTTCCGGTCCGTACCCGGGGTCCGCGCGGCCTCGTCCTACCGGCGCGAGTGGCTGGTCAAGGACCTGGTCGCGGGAGTGGTCCTGACCACGCTGCTGGTGCCGCAAGGCATGGCGTACGCCGAGCTGGCGGGCCTGCCGGCCATCACCGGCCTGTACACGACGATCCTCTGCCTGCTCGGCTACGCGGCGTTCGGCCCGTCCCGGATCCTGGTGCTGGGCCCGGACTCCTCACTGGGGCCGATGATCGCCGCCACCGTGCTGCCGCTGGTGGCGGCGGACGGGGATCCCGGCCGGGCCGTCGCGCTGGCCTCGATGCTCGCGGTCATGGTGGCGGCCATCATGATCCTGTCCTCGGTGGCGAAGCTCGGCTTCATCGCCGACCTGGTCTCCAAGCCGACGATGATCGGCTACATGAACGGTCTGGCCCTGACCATTCTGATCGGTCAGCTGCCCAAGCTGCTCGGCTTCAAGGTCGACGCGGACCATCTGATCGGCCAGTGCGTCGGCCTCGTGCGGGAACTCGCCGACGGGGCGGCGGTGCCGGCCGCCGCCGCGGTGGGCATCTGCGGGATCGTCCTGATCCTGGTCCTGCAGCGCTTCCTGCCGAAGGTTCCGGCGGTGCTCGTGATGGTGGTCCTGGCGATCGCCGCGGCCACCGCCCTCGACCTGGGCGAACACGGCGTCGGCCTGGTCGGGGTGCTGCCCGAGGGATTCCCGCCGTTCACCCTCCCCGACGTGCGCCTCACCGACCTCGCACCGCTGCTCGGCGGTGCGCTGGGCATCGCCCTGGTGTCCCTGGCCGACACGATCTCGAACGCGTCCGCCTTCGCGGCCCGCACCGGGCAGGAGGTCCGCGGCAACCAGGAGATGGCGGGCGTCGGCGCGGCCAACCTGGCGGCCGCCCTCTTCCAGGGCTTCCCCGTCAGCACGAGCGGGTCCCGGACGGCGGTGGCGGAGCGCGCGGGGGCCAGGAGCCAGCTCACCGGGGTCGTCGGAGCGGCGCTCATCGTCCTCATGCTCGTACTGGCCCCGGGCCTGTTCCGCAACCTCCCCCAGCCGGCCCTGGCCGCCGTGGTCATCACCGCGTCGCTGTCCCTGGCCGACGTACCGGGAGCCGTCCGGCTGTGGCGCCAGCGCCGGACGGAGTTCCTGCTGTGCTTCGCGGCCTTCGCCGGTGTGGCCCTGCTGGGCGTGCTGCCCGGGATCGCCATCGCCGTGGCCCTGTCCGTCCTCAACGTCTTCCGGCGCGCCTGGTGGCCGTACGACACCGTACTCGGACGGGTGCGGGGCCTGGAGGGCTACCACGACATCCGCTCCTACCCGCAGGCCGAGCTGCTGCCGGGCCTGGTGATCTACCGGTTCGACGCCCCGCTCATCTTCGCCAACGCCAAGACGTTCCGGGACGAGATCAGGCGCATGGCCGGAGCGGAGCCGCGGCCGAGCTGGATCGTGGTCGCGGCGGAGCCCATGACCGACGTGGACACCACGGCCTCCGACATCCTTCAGGACCTCGACGAGACGCTCAACGCGGACGGCGTCCACCTCGTGTTCGCCGAGCTCAAGGACCCCGTGCGGCGCAAGATCGAACGGTACGAACTCACCCGGACCATCGACCCCGCACACTTCTTCCCCACCGTGGAGGCCGCCGTCGCCGCCTTCCGCCGGCGCACCGGAGCGCAGTGGGCGTCCCCCACCGGGCCCGGCGAAGGGCCCGCCCGGCCCGGTCCCGGGTCCGCCCGGCCCGGGACCGGCGACGAGAGGTGACCGTCCCCCGGGTGGTGGCGGCAGCCCCGGGTCCGACGCGCTCCGCCGCTCAGGTTCCGCTGTGTCCCGTCGCGGCCCGTCCCACGGTCAGCGCCAGCCGCCGTACCCGGCGCCAGTCCATCGGAGCCGCGGACTGCGGCACGCCGGGGCGGTGCCGGGGCACGCGCACGCGCAGGGCGCCCGATTCGATACGGCAGCGCACCGGAGTGGACAGCGTCAGGGCCTCGCCGTCGACACCGACCGGGATCACGGGAGCGTCCGCGTCGACGACGACCTCACGGGCGGTGACCGTCGTCAGCCCGCGGCCCTGCCCGCCGTGCAGCAGGAGCTCCGCCGCTTCGGCGGCGTTCGCGACATCGACGCTCAGCACCCCCAGCACACCGGAGTCCAGCCGCTCCCGGTGCCCCAGTCCGGCCGAATCCCCCCTCTGGTAGGGGTTGTTGCTCACCAGCACGGCCTGGGGACCGTCCAAGGCCAGCGCATCCACACGGACGCCCAGCCGTGCGCCGCTCGCATGGGTCAGCAGGGCCGGCAGCATCTCCAGGATGGTGCGGGCCTTGTCGTCACGGTAGGCCGGGCTCTGCACGACTTCCGCGTACACGCCGAACGAGGCGCTGTTCACGAAGACGCGCCCGGTGCTCCCGTCCGCCGGTGCGCCCCCGTGGATGAAGCCGAGGTCGACGCGCAGTTCGACGCCGTCGGTCAGCGCCTCCAGGCACCTGGACGGATCCGCCCGGTCCAGGCCCAGATCCATGGCGAAGTGGTTGCGCGTGCCGGCGCTGATCACCATGAACGGAATATCGTGCTCCACGGCCACGGCGGCGACCAGGGCCTGCGTGCCGTCACCGCCCGCGACGCCCAGCAGGTCGGCCCCGTCCTCGACGGCCTGCCGCGCCAGCTCGGCCACGTCCTGCCGCCCGGCCGGATCCAGTACGAAGACCTCGGCGCCCAGGGCCCGGGCCCGCTCCGCCAGACGGAACTTCTCGACCTTTCCGCCGCCCGAGCGCGGGTTCATGATCAGGTAGGGCCGCTCGGCGCGGACGGCGGAGCGCTCCGGCATGCCCGCCGCCGTGGCTCCGGCCAGAGCATGCCTGCCCGCGGCGATGGCCAGGGCCCACAGGACGAGCGAGACCAGCACGACCCACAGCAGCCCCGCGGTCGCGTACAGGAGGAGGACGGCAAGCGGGGCGACGACCACCAGCAGCACGGCCAGCGCCCTGATCCAGCCGGTGTGCGTGAGCATCCACCACACGCCCGCCGCCGTCAGCGTCAGCCCTGCCCAGCCCACCGCCATCAGCACGAGGCTCACGAGGCCGCCGAACAGCAGCAGCACCACGGGCGCTGCCAGGCCCGCCGCCAGGGCCAGCCGCGCGGTCCAACGCCTGCTCATGGGCCAACCTCCCGCCTGGGACGACGGCCTCCCGCCGCTCCATCGGCTGCCGCAACGAAGTCGGGCAGCCACTTCAGGCTACGAGCGCCCCCTCGGCGCGGCCTGCCGGCCGCGCCCGCGCTCGGCGGACAGGTGCTCCAGGCGGGCGGGGCGGCACGGCGGGCGGCGGCCCGGATGGCAGTACCGGCAGGTCCTTGGGAGCATTGCCCCGGAGGAGAGCCATGAAGAACCACCCGCCAGTGTTTCCGTCGGACGGACCTTCGTCACACAAAGACCAGGGCCGCGCGGGCGGTCCCGGCGGCACGGGCGAGTCCGGGGCCGGAGACGCGGCCGGGGGCGGAGACGCGGCCGGGGCCGGAGACGCGGCCGGGGCCGGAGACGCTGCCGGGGCCGGGGACCACGCTTCGGCGGCGGCCACCGAGCACGTCGAGCCGCCCCCTCGCTCCGGGAAGTGGCCCCGGCTGCTCCGCGTCACACTGCCTGGCTGCTGGGGCGCGCTCGTCCTGGCGTGCCTGTCCTTCACCCCGTCGCTGCTTCCCCGCGGAGGCGTGCTCCAGGGACTGATCTGCGGCATCAGCGCGGCCATCGGGTACGGGCTCGGCGTGCTCGCGGCCTACGTGTGGCGCGCCTTCGCCGACCGGGAGGCGCGCATCCCCTCGCGCAGGTCGTGGCTCGTCCTGCTCATCAGCGCGATCGTGCTGTTCGGCCTCGCGTTCGGGCTCGGACAGTACTGGCAGCACCAGATCCGCGTGCTCATGGACGTCACCGACTACAACGCGCTCACCACCATCGCCTGCCCGTTCATCGCCGCCCTCGTCTTCTACCTCCTGCTGATGGCCGGGCGCGGGCTACGGCACCTGTACCACGGGGCCGCGCGGCTCCTCGGGCGCTGGATCGGCCCGCGAGCCGCGCGGGTGGTCGGCTGGCTCGTGGTGGCGGGCCTGGCATGGTCCGTGTTCAGCGGGGTGCTGCTGGGCGGCTTCGTGAACGCGGCCAACGAGGCGTTCTCGGTGCGTGACACGAAGACGCCGGAGGGCGTGCACCAGCCCACGTCCTCCCGGCGCTCGGGCGGGCCCGGTTCCCTGGTGCCGTGGGATTCGCTGGGCTATCAGGGCCGGGCCTTCACCGGCAGCGGACCGTCGGCCCGGGACATCGGGACGTTCACCCACCGCACGGCGCAGGAGCCCGTCCGGGCCTACGCCGGGCTGGAAACCTCCGACTCCACGGAATCCCGGGCGCAGCGCGCCGTCGCGGACCTCGAACGGGCGGGCGGCTTCCAACGCGAGAACCTGCTCGTGATGACCACCACGGGAAGCGGCTGGGTCGATCCCGCCGCAGTGGACTCGTTCGAGTACCTCGGCAACGGAGACTCGGCCACCGTGGCGATGCAGTACTCGTACCTGCCGTCGTGGCTGTCCTACCTCGTCGACCAGTCCAAGGCCCGCGAGGCCGGCCGTGAACTCTTCGACGCGGTCTACGACAAGTGGTCCAAGCTGCCGCAGGACCGGCGTCCACGGCTGTTCGTGGCGGGTGAGAGCCTGGGGTCGTTCGGCGGCGAGACGGCCTTCAGCGGGGAGTACGACCTGCGCAACCGCACCGCCGGCACCCTCTTCGCCGGGCCTCCCAACTTCAACACGCTCTTCCGCGAGTTCAGCGACCACCGCGAGGCGGGCAGTCCCGAGATCGAGCCCGTGTACAAGGACGGACGGACCGTCCGCTTCACCGACGACCCAGCCACCGGCATCCCCCCGGCGGGCCGGCCCTGGGACGGGACGAGGGTGCTCTACCTCATGCACCCGTCCGACCCGATCGTCTGGTGGAGTCCCAGCCTGGCCTTCTCCGAACCCGACTGGATCGGAGAGACGCCCGGCACGGACGTGCTCGGCGCCATGGTCTGGATGCCCTTCGTGACCTTCTGGCAGGTCACCGCCGACCTGCCGTTCTCCACGGGCGTTCCGGACGGCCACGGCCACACCTACAAGGCCGCGTACGTCGACGGCTGGAACGCCGTCATGCGGCCCACCGGATTCACGACGCAGGACCTGGACCGGCTGAGGGAGATCATCCAGCCGGTAGGCTGAGCCCGACCGTCACGGGGCCGCCGGCGGGCGGTCAGCGCAACAGGAACCCGGCCAGGTAGCCGAACGCATTGACCGCCCAGTGCAGGCCCATGGGAGCCAGCAGACTGCCACTGCGGCGACGCAGTTCGCAGAAGAGGACGCCCGCTGCCGCCGTGAACACCACCGCCGCGACAACCGCCAGGACGCCGCCGAGCGCGGAGTCGCCGAAGACCGCGGTCAGAGCGGGCTTCGCCGTCGCCAGGTGCAGGGAGGGCAACACGTGCCACAGGCCGAACAGCAGGCTCGACACGGCGGTCGCCCACACCGTCCCGCGGGCGCGGCGCACCAGACCGTAGAGGACGCCGCGGAACGCGATCTCCTCCACCAGGACCGTGCCGACGGGAACCAGCACGAAGACGCGCAGCATCACCTCGCCGCCGCCCAAGTCGGCGTACCGCCGGTCCTCGAACACTGTCCTGGTGGCCGGCAAGAGGGCCCCGGCCAGGTAGACGAGACCGACGAGAGCGATCAGCGCCAGCGCCCAGCGGGCACCGCGGGGCAGGGTGCCGCGCGCAAGGCCCGCGTCCGCCCAGGTGCCGCCCGCCCATCGGAGCACGCCGAGCAGCAGGATGCTGACCACGACGGCCGTCACCAGGCCGAACAGACCCGGCCAGCGGTGGAAGACCAGGTTGGCGGCGACGAGAACCGCCACCGTCAGGCCCACAGCCGGCCAAGTGCCGATGGGTCCTGGCCACCGGATCCGGGGCGTGCCACTCACGGTGCGGCACCCTCGTGCACGCGCCGCCCGGCACCGTCGGGGTCGTGACAGGGCATGAGCGTCTGTCCTTCGGTTGAGCCGACGATTCGTCCCGCCCCCTCGGCCCCACGCTACCGGGCACGTCTCCCGGAGCGCCCGAGCGGCGGCGACGCGCCTGCTCATGCGCCGTGCCGTGGGGCGACGCGCCCTGTGACATGATCAGCCGCATGTTCGAGTTCTCCGCACGGAAGGGCGGCCACCGCCCCGTCCGATGAAGTGGCTGGACGAGGCCGTGTCCGCGGGACACGCCACGACCGCCGCCCACCCTGCCCGCGTCGCGGTCATCGACGCGCTACGCGCCGACCGCACCGGCCCCGTACCCGTCCGGCTGCTTCAGCTCTCCCGGGCCGACGACGCGTTCGTACGCCGTGAGGTCATGGACCTCCTGTCATCCGCCGCGGCCGGGCGCCGTTGGCCCGCTGCCGCCGAGGCCGCGCTCGCTCGGCTCACCGACCCTGATGAAGAGGTACGGCGCCGGGCCGCGTACCTCCTCGTGCACGCCGGAGGCAGCGATGTCGCGCTCAGGGCGCTCGGTGAACTCACCGAGCCCGTGGTGCGTACCGCCCTCGCCGATCGACTCCGGGGCTCCGTCGCGCACCTGCAAGACGACCCCTTGGCCTCCGTCCGCTTCCTTGCCCGACTGGAGACCCTCAGCGTCGCCCCTCCGCGGCAGTGGCTGCCGCTCGACGAGGCGCTGCTCGCCGATGCCCGGGAGGGCGCGCGCCACCTGGACGGCGTCGGGTGGCGCTGGGGCCGGGTCCTGTACGGGCTGGGGCGCGAGCGTCACGTCTACACCCTGGTGGCCCGCCTCCTGGGCGATCCCGCCACCCGGGACATCGGCGCCGGCCTGGCCAGGGAGGCCTGTCACGGCTGGCGGGCGGCCCCGGTCGAGCTCCTGCCCCTGCTGGTCCGTCACTGCGGAGGAGGAGGAATCGGCCCGGCCATGGCCGCAGCACTCACCACCGCCTCCCTCTCGCGGGCCGCGATGGACGCGCACGGTGCGCTGATCGCAGCGGTCCCCTTCACTCCGTATCCCAAAGCCCGTCGGCCTTCGGTCGGTCCGGCGCCGTCGTACGACAGCACGACGGCCGCCGCGGTCCTTCGGGCCAAGCCCGTGGACACGGGGCGCCTCCACCGAGCACCTGAGATCTTCGGGGCACTGCTGGACGCGGGTCCGCTGACCGTCCGGCAGGCTGCCCAGTTGCGCAATCTCACCTTCGAACGGCCTGGACGCATGCAGGCGCTGTGCGCTCCACTCTGGTTGCGCCACGCCGGCCCCACGGCGCTGCCCCGCCTTCTCGCACTCATGACACCGCGCCTCGGTGATGACGGGATCGGCGCGTACTACGCGGAAGGCCTGGCACGCATGGGCCGACACGCGGTGCCGGCGCTGCCGTCGCTGACGGCACTGATCGACCGGCGTACCCGCATACCGGTCAACGACTCCACGCGGGACGGCGAGACGATGCTGGACGAGAGCCTGCTCGCCGCCGCGATCGAGGCCCGTCGTGCGATCCTCGCCGACACTGATCCGATCGGGTGAATTGCGGGTGGGGATCCGGCGCGTCGCAGGTGCCGCCGCATCCGAAGAAACGATGGGGCACTGGTACTACGGGCGCGTTCCCACGCGACCGAAAGGTGCTCGCCCATGCCTTCCACACCCCCCGACGTGCCGGAGCCAGGGACGTCCCCACGGCCGAAACCCCGCCGTCGGCGCGGTCTGGCGGCACTGGTCACCGGCATCCTGATGGCCGCCGTCCTGCCCCTGGCCGCCGGTGCCCCGCAGGCCCGGGCGGCCGTCGGCATCGCCGAATACCCCGTACCCACCCCCAGCACCCCGGTCGGCATCACCACCGGCCCGGACGGCAACCTGTGGTTCACCGAGGCGGTCGGCAACAAGATCGGCCGGATGAGCGCCACGGGCACCCTCATCGCCGAGTACCCGCTGCCCGGCGAGTTCAGCACCCCGCACGACATCACCACCGGCCCGGACGGGAACGTCTGGTTCACCATGCAGCACTTCGACTCCCGGGTCGGGAAGATCGACACGAGCGGGACGGTCACCGAGTACCCCCTCCCCGACCAGTTCGACGAACCCACCGGGATCACCGCCGGCCCGGACGGCGCCATGTGGTTCACCGAGCAGAACGCCCACCGGATCGGCCGCATCACCACCACCGGCGCCCTCACCGAGTACCCGCTCCCGGTCGGCTCCGGCCAGCCGTCCTACATCACCACCGGACCGGACGGGAACCTCTGGTTCACCGAGATCGGCGACAACCTCATCGGCCGCATGACCCCGTCCGGCGCCGTCACCGAGTTCCCGGTCCCCGGCGGCGGCGGCCCGACCGACATCACCACCGGTCCCGACGGGAACCTCTGGTTCACCGTGTTCGGGGGCAACCGGATCGGCCGGATCACCCCGTCCGGCGTGATGACCCAGTACGACGTACCGTCGAACGGCTTCGCGCCCCAGCCCCAGGACATCACCGCCGGGCCGGACGACAGCCTGTGGTTCACCGAACGCAACAGCGGGAAGATCGGGCGGATCAGCACGTCCGGCGTCATCGCCGAGTTCCCCCTGCCCTCTTCGGAGCGCGGCCCCTGGGGCATCACCAAGGGCCCGGACGACGACATCTGGTTCGCCGAGACCTCCGGCTTCATCGGGCACCTCCACCTCACCGACGCCGACTTGGCCGTCGCGAAGTCCGACACGGGCTCCGACCCGGTCGTGGAGGGCCAGAACGTGACGTACACGCTCACCGCGACGAACAACGGCCCGCAGACGGCCGAGGGGGTCGTCCTCCAGGACACCCTCCCGGCCGGACTGCAGTTCGTCTCGGCGTCCCCCGGGTGCACCGCGGCCGGCACCACCCCGGACGTCGTCACCTGTGGCGTCGGCACCCTCACCGCCGGAGCGAGCGCCGCGCGCACCATCACCGTGACGGCCACGACCGAGGACATCGCCGTCGACACGGCGGGCGTGGCCGGGGCCGTCTCCGACCCGGCCCCGGCCAACGACACCGCGACGGAGACCACCACCGTCAACGCGGTCACCTGCCTCGGCG
The DNA here is from genome assembly GCF_001279655.1 of Streptomyces sp. WM6372. Taxonomy (NCBI): domain Bacteria; kingdom Bacillati; phylum Actinomycetota; class Actinomycetes; order Kitasatosporales; family Streptomycetaceae; genus Streptomyces; species Streptomyces sp. WM6372. The sequence goes on from NZ_LGDB01000183.1 coordinate 59,370, forward strand.
AACAGCCCACCATCACCGGCACCCCCGGCAACGACAACATCAACGGCACGCCCGCACGCGATGTCATCCTCGCCCACGGCGGCAACGACACCATCAACAGCGGTGCGGGCGACGACCTCGTATGCGCCGGCCCCGGGGCGGACTCGATCACCGGCGGCCCCGGCAACGACCGCATCGCGGGCGGCACGGGCGATGACACCCTCCACGGCTCCCCGGGCGACGACACCCTGACCGGCGGCCCCGGCAACGACTCCCTCTTCGGCGACGTCGGCAACGACAACCTCGACGGCGGCCCGGGCACGAACACCAACAACGGAGGCCCCGGCACCGACGTCTGCGCCAACCCCGGAACGGGCTCCGGCTGCCCGTGACCTGATCCGACAGGGTGCTCCCGAGACCGGGACCGCTACCGGGCCCGGACCGGGCCCCGGTCCGGGGGCGCCCCGTACTGCGTGACGACGACCCGGTGTCCTTCTCGGCCCGGCTGCGAGATGGTGGGGACATCGTGAACGGCGGAGGGTTCACGGGCCGGCGCAACGCGGCAGAGCCGGCCGCCACGCAGCACCACCGACCGCATCGGAGACGCCATGGCGATCACCCTGCTCAGCATCGCCATGGTGGTGGCTGCCCTCGTCATCAGGACGGCGGTCGCCGAAATCCGCCGGCCCGGCAGCGGACGCAGGCACTGGAGGTTCCTCACCGACCCACGAGCCCTCGCCACCGGAGCCCTCACCGCCCTGCTGCTCGGCCTCCTCGCCTGGACCACAGCAGGACCCGTCGCAGCGGCCTGGGCCGTGCTCGCCGGCGCGCTCGTCGCCTACGTGGTCGGAACCGACGGACGCGACGAACGCGACGGGCGCGACGACTGACCGAAGCCGCATCCCGAGAGGTCTCGGGGCGCGGAGGTCCACGGCCTGCGCCGACGCCGGCCGGAGCTGCTCACAGCATGACGTGTTTGGCCTGGGTGTAGTCCAGCAGGCCGGACAGGGAGAGGTCGCTGCCGTAGCCGGAGTGCTTGACACCGCCGTGGGGCATCTCGGAGACGGTGGTGCCGTGCGTGTTCACCCAGACGATGCCGGTGTGCAGGGAGCGGGTCGCGCGCATGACGCGGTCGTGGTTCGAGGTCCAGACACCGGCCGCGAGTCCGAAGCGGACGTCGTTGGCCAGGCGCAGGGCCTCCGCCTCGTCGGTGAACGGCTGGACGGTGACCACGGGGCCGAAGACCTCCTCCTGCACGATCTCGTCGTCCTGGCGCACGCCGGCCACGACGGTGGGCTCGTGGAAGAAGCCGGGCCGCGCGATACGGGCACCGCCGGTGACGATCTCCGCATGGCGGGGAAGACGGTCGAGCAGGGCCCGTACCGACGCGAGTTGGGCCGCGCTGTTGAGGGGTCCGAAGTCGGCGCCCGGCTCGCCGGGAGGGCCTGTGCGCAGTTTCCGCGCGGAGGCGGCGAAAGCGGCGACGAATACGTCGTGCACACGGTGGTGGACCAAGATCCGGGTGGGCGCGGTGCAGTCCTGGCCGGCGTTGTAGTAGGCGACGGCGGCGAGGGCGGCGGCCGTCGCCTCGACGTCCACGTCGTCGTGGACGATGACGGGGGCGTTCCCGCCGAGCTCCAGGTGGACCCGTTTGAGGCCGGCCGCCGCGGCGGCCGCGACCTCCTGGCCCGCCCGCACGCTGCCGGTGAGGGCGATCAGGGCCACGTCGGGGTGGGCGGTGAGCGCGCGGCCGGTGTCGCGGTCGCCGCAGACCACGTTGAGCACGCCCGGCGGCAGGTGTTCGGAGGCGATCCGTGCCAGCAGCGCGGACGAGGAAGGCGTGGTGTCGGCGGGCTTGAGGACGGTCGTGTTCCCGGCGGCGATCGCCGGGGCCATCTTCCATGCCGCCATCATCAGCGGGTAGTTCCAGGGAGTGATCTGGGCGCAGACCCCGACCGGTTCGCGGCGCAGCAGGGAGGTGCGGCCATCGGTGTACTCGGCTGCGGCGGCGCCCGGGAGGTTGCGGGCGGCTCCGGCGAAGTAGCGCACCGTGTCGACGATCGCGGGCAGTTCCTCTTCCCTGAACAGCCGTGGCGGTTTGCCGGTGTCCGCGGTCTCCGCCGCCGTCAGGACGCCCGCGTGCGCCTCGATCGCGTCGGCGAGGGCCAGCAGGGCGCGCTGCCGGACGGCCGGGGTGGTCGTGGACCAGTGCGCGTACGCGGCGGTCGCCGCCGCGACGGCGGCGTCGGTGTCGGCCGGGCCGGAGCGCGGGGCGTGACCGCGGACCCGGCCGGTTGCGGGGTCGGTCAGCTCCATCACCGCGCCGGAGGCGGCCGGCCGGTCCTCGCCGCCGATGTGGTTGAGCGGAAGGTCAGCCACGGCACAGCACCTCCTCGGCCGTGTCGCGTCCGGTGCGTACGGCGCCCTCCATGTAGCCGGCCACCCACTGGTCGGACCCGCAGACGTAGAAGGGCGGTTCGTGGGTGCCGTGGCGGGGGCCGACCGCCAGGACGTCACCGGGGGCCCACTGGGTGACGTACCCCTGGGTCCAGGGGTCGGTGCCCCACATCCGCAGGTACGTGGCGAGCGGGTGGTGCGCCGCGTCGCCGTAGAGGCGGGCGATCTCGGCCAGCAGTTCGGGGCCGCGCAGGTGTGCCGGGGTGCCCAGCAGGACGCCGAACCGTTCGGGCGGGACGAGGGCGGAGAGGATTCCCTCGCTCTGCGGCCAGGTGCTGCCGAGGACCCCTTCGCCTTCGGAGAGGCCGCTGAGGCCGTGGTCGCGCCAGAAGGGCGTGTCGTAGGCGGCGGTGAACTTCGCGGCGAGGGCGTGGCGTTGGCGGTGCAGGGAGGCGAGGCGCTCCTCGCTGACCCCGGTGACGGCGACCGATCGGAGCGGGCCGACGGGGAGGGCGCTGACGACGGCCGCGGCGGTCAGGGTTTCGCCGCCGGCCAGGCGTACGGAGCAGCGGTTGGGCGCCACCGTCACCGCCTCGGCCGCGGAGCCGGTCCGTATCCGCCCGCCGAGGGCCTCGGACATGCGCAGGGCCACGGTCGCCGAGCCCTCGGCGACCCGCAGCCCCTCCCAGGCCTCGTACTCGTAGTGTCCGGCGCCGGGTACGGAGGCGTGTTTGCGCAGGGCGGCGAGCAGGGAGGTGCGTTCGCAGGAGCCGTCGGCGAGGGCGAGCTGCCCGATCTCCCAGAGGCGTACGACGGCGGGTGTGGCGCCCTGGGCGCGGAGCCAGCCGCCGACGGAGTGCCGGTCCAGGGCGGCGGCGTCGGGGTGGGACCAGGGGTCGTCCGGGGCGACGGTACGGGCGAGCTCGGCGAAGGCGGCGGTGACCTTGTGGTGGCGGGCCTCGTCGCCGGGGCCGAACCAGTGGGGTGGGTCCCCGGCGGAGGCTCCTTCGGGAGTGGCGCGGACGAGGGCGCCGGGCTCGGCGACGTAGCTGGGGACCAGGGTGAGGCCCAGTTCCGCGACGAGGTCCGTGTAGGCGGTGTGGGCCCGGCCGACGACTTCTCCGCCCAGTTGGACGAGGCGGCCGTCGGGGAGCCGGGTCTGCTCGACGCGTCCGCCGACCCGGTCGCGGGCCTCGACGACGAGGACGTCGGCTCCGCCCGCGGCAAGGTCGCGTGCGGCGGCGAGGCCTGCGAGGCCCGCGCCGAGCACGATGACGTCGTGGTTCATTGGGGTGTTCCTTCGGTCGGTGCGGGAAGCCGGCGGGGAGGAGGTGGCGTGGCCGGCGCGGGAGGAGGCGCGGCCGCGGGCCGTCAGTCGAGGACCAGGCAGTGTTCGGGCTTCCAGCCGATCTCGACGCGCTCTCCCCCGCTCCAGCGGTCCTCCATGCGGGCGCGGACGGTGTTCTGTTCCAGCACGGACACCGTCACGCCCGGGGCGAGTTCGATGAGGTAGGTGGTGGTCGCACCGCCGTAGACGGTCTCCCGGACGACGCCGCTCACCTGGGCCATGTCCGGCTCGAAGTCGGAGAGCCAGATCTTCTCGGGCCGGATCGAGACGCTGACCCTGGTGCCGTCGGGGACTCCGGGGCGGGGGCCGACGGGCAGGGCGGGGCCCTGCTCCAGGACGACCTCGCCGGAGCGGTAGGTGCCGGGGACGAGGTTGGAGGTGCCCATGAAGGAGGCCGTGAAACGGCTGGTGGGGCGCTCGTACACGTCCTCCGGCGTGCCGCACTGCTCGATGCGGCCCTCGTTCATGACCGCGAGGCGGTCCGACATGGTCAGTGCCTCGTCCTGGTCGTGGGTGACGAAGACGAAGGTGATGCCGACCTCGCGCTGGATCTGCTTGAGTTCGACCTGCATCCGGCGGCGGAGTTTGAGGTCGAGCGCGGCCAGCGGCTCGTCCAGGAGCAGCACTTGGGGGCGGTTGACCAGGGCTCGGGCGAGGGCGACGCGCTGGCGCTGGCCGCCGGAGAGGGTGGGCGGCTTGCGGCCGGCCAGGTGCCCGAGCTGGACGAGGTCGAGCATGCCGGCGACCCGTTCGCGGATCTCGGCGCGGGCCACGCCCTTGCGCTTGAGGCCGAAGGCCACGTTGTCCGCGAGGGAGAGGTGGTCGAAGAGGGCGTAGCTCTGGAAGACGGTGTTGACGTTGCGCTTGTTGGGCGGCAGCCCGGTGACGTCCTCGCCGTCGAGCAGGACGCTGCCCGCGGTGGGATCGGCGAACCCGCCGATCATCCGCAGCAGGGTGGTCTTGCCGCAGCCGGAGGGGCCCAGGAGGGAGAAGAACTCGCCCGGGGCGATGTCGAGGGTGACGTCGTGGACGGCGTAGGCGTCCGCAGCGCCGGCGTACTGCTTGCCGACCCGGTCGAGCCGGACCGCAGGGTGCGGGTGCGGATTCGGGTGCGGATTCGGGTGCTGCATGGGGTCACTTCCCGGAGAGCAGATCGAGGCCGCCGCGCCGGCCGAACAGACGCGGGATGGCGAGCGCGAGGACGATGAGTGCCACGGACCCGACGAGCATCAGGGTGCCGACGGCGTTGATGGTGGGCTGCACGCCGAACCTGATCGCCGAGTAGATGCGTACGGACAGCGGCTGCGGATCGACGCCGGTGGTGAAGTAGGCGAGGACGAAGTCGTCGAAGACGAGGGCGAAGATCAGGACGGCGCAGGCCAGGATGCTGGGGAGCAGAGCGGGCAGGGTCACCAGGCGCAGTGCCTGTCGGCGGGTGGCGCCCAGGTCCATCGCCGCCTCCTCCACCTCCGGGTTCAGGGCGGCGATGCGGGAGCGCAGGATGACCGTCACGTAGGAGATGGAGAAGGTGATCTCGGCGAGCATCACGGTGCCGGTGGACAGCGTGATGCCCGTGCCCTTGAAGAGCAGCATCGCCGCGACCCCGGTGACGATCTCCGGAGTGATCAGCGGGACGAGCATGACCAGGCCGGCGAAGGAGCCGAGCCGGCTGCGGCCGCGTACGAGCCCGAGGGCCAGGGCCACGCCGAGGACCAGTGAGCCGGCCATGGCGACCAGGGAGACCCGCAGGCTCATGCCGAGCGAATCGAGCAGGACGTCGTCCCGGAGGAAGGCCCGGTACCAGCGCAGGCTCAGCCCGTCGAAGACGGTCAGGGACTTCTGCGCGTTGAAGGAGAAGAGGACGACGACGATGACGGGGAGGTAGAGGAGGGCGAAGAAGACCGCGGTGACGGAGATCGCGAAGCGGGACCGTCGTTCGACGCCGCGCCGCGGGCGCCGGGGGAAGCCGCGCCGCCGCGTCGGCCGGGGGCTGCCGGGCTCGCCCGCGGGCCGGGAACCGGGGGGCGGGGAGGTGTCGTGGAGGGGCTGCGGGACTGCCGGTCCCGAGATCTGGCGGGGTGTCATCGGGCCGCCTCCGTCTCGTCCTTGCGGGTGCGCCGCAGGTAGCCGAGCATCCCGAGGAACAGGACCGCCATCAGCAGCATGGTCAGGGCCGAGCCGAGCGGCCAGTTCTGGCCCTGGAAGAACTTGTCCTGGATCAGGTTGCCGATCATGATCTGGTCGGGTCCTCCCATGAGCTGGGCGCTGACGAAGTCACCCATGGCGGGAAGGAAGACGAGGACGCAGCCGGCGGCGGCGCCCTGCCGCGTGGCGGGCACGGTGACGAAGAAGAAGGTCCGCAAGGGGCCGCCGTAGAGGTCGCGTCCGGCCTCGATGAGCGAGGTGTCCATGCGTTCCAGGGCCGCGTAGAGCGGGATGATCATGAACACGATGAAGCCGTAGACGAGTCCGGCGATGACGCCCGCTCCGGTCTGGAGGATCTTGGTGCCCCCGTCGGCGAGGCCGATCGTACGCAGGGCCCGGAGCAACGGCCCGTCGTCGGAGAGGACGACGGACCAGCCGTACATCCGCACCAGGTAGTTGGCGAAGAACGGGACGACGATGGCGGCGATCAGCACGTTCTTGAAGCGCCCGCCGTACAGCGCGATGGTGTAGGCCACCGGGTAGGCCAGGGCCAGGCAGATGACGCAGGTGACGAGCGCGTAGCCGAGGGAGCGCAGCAGGACGGTGGCGTAGACCGGGTCGGCCAGGGCGGTGATGTTGGCGAAGTCCAGTCCGAAGCGCGGGTTTCCCAGCGGGTCGGTGGTGCCGAACGCGAGGGTGGCGACCAGGACGAGGGAGGCGACCAGGAAGCCGGTCATCCACAGGGTGCCGGGGAGCATGAGCCAGGTCCACAGGCGCGCACCCGACGCGGACGGACCCCGGTCCGGACGGGGCGCGGCGGATCGATCGTCGCGTGCCATGTCAGCCGGCCTTCACGTCGGTCCAGGCGGCGTCACGGGCCCGCTCGCCCGCCGCAGTGCCGTTGCGGAAGAAGAGGTCCGCCTTCAGGTCGTCGGCGGTCACCAGGCACTGGGGGAAGGGTTCCACGAGTGCCTGGTAGGCGTCCTCGGTGCCGCGGACCGGCATCGGGTAGCCGATGTACTCGATGTTCTTCTTCACGTTCTCCGGGCGGAGCATGTAGTCGATGAAGAGCATCGCGGTGCCGGGGTGCTGCGCGTTGGCGGGTATGGCGTAGCAGTCGGTGTTGACGGGGGCGCCCTCGCGGGCGACCTCGAAGCCGAAGACCGAGGGGTCCTCGGCCTGGGCCAGCATGGCGGCCATGTCCCCGCTCCAGGCCTGGGTCATGTCGGCGTTGCCGTTGAGCAGGTTGTTGTAGCTGTCGCTGGAATAGCCGCGCAGCCGGGGGCGGAGCGTGCGCAGGGTGTCGGTGACGCGTCCGAGCTCGGCCGGGTCGCTGGTGGAGAGGCCGAGTCCGAGTGTGAGCGCGCCCATGCCGAGCACCTCGTCGCGGTCGTCGAGCACGAAGACCTTGCCCTTGACCTGGTCGTTCCACAGGTCGCCCCAGGAACCGGTCAGTTCGCCGAGGCGGTCCCGGCGCCAGCCGATGCCGGTCTTGTACATGGTGAAGGGGACGGTGTGCGCGGAGCCGGGGTCGTACCAGGGGTCGGCGAAGTAGCCGTAACCGCCGAACACCGCCTCGGCGTTCTTCAGCCGCGTGTGGTCGATCGTACGGAGCCGGCCGCCGGCGGTGAGGCGCTGTGCCCACTTCGCCGTGGGGAAGATGATGTCGTAGCGGTTTCCGGCGTTGAGTTTGGCGGCCATGCCCTCCATGGAGTCGAAGTTCGACTGGACGACCTTGACGCCGTATTCCTTCTGGAAACCCTCGAAGACGGCCGGATCGACGAAGTCGGCCCAGTTGAAGTAGACCAGGTCGCCGTCGATCTTGACGTCGATCGGGGTGTGCGCGGTCGCCGCGGCGGCCGGGTCGTCGCCGGATGCGAATCCGCAGCCGGCCGACGTGAGGGCGAGGGCGGCGGTGGCGCCGGCGCGGAGGAAGGAGCGTCTGGTCAGGGGAAGTACCTCGGGGGACATTCGGGGGTCCTCTCCGTAGGGGCCCGCGGCCGTCGGGGACGGCGGGGAGCAGACAGTGCGGCGGGGCGCGTGCGCGCGGTGCACTCGCGGCGCGCTTCGGCGGGAGGCGGTCAGCGGGAGGCGGTAGACGGCCAGCGGGAGGCGGTAGGCGGTCAGCGGGCGGGGTTCACCGCTGTGCGGCGTCGAGGTCGGCCCGGATGCGCCCGGCGAACCAGCCGACCGCCGACTCGCGGCGGGACAGGGGACCGGGTTCGAATTCCGGGGTGGAGAGCCCCTTCTGGACGCGGGCGACCAGCTCGGCGTCCTCGTCGTTGGTGATCCAGCCGATGTGGATGTTCAGGCGCCGGGCCAGCCGGGTGCGCAGGCCGGTGCCGCGGCGGGTGTAGAACGCGCCGGGTACCGCCACCTTGTCCACCGCCTTCGGGATCGCGGTCCAGGCCAGCACGTGGTCCGGGTAGAAGTCGATGAGGGTGTTGGGGTAGATCACCGCATACCGCCAGACCCTGCGGTCGGCCTCGGCGAGGCCCGGCATGGGGGCGGCGACGCGCTGGTAGAGGCGTTCGGGCCAGTTGGAGGAGGGTTTGTCGCGGAGCGGCGAGCTGAACAGCGCGTAGGACTCGTCGATGTCGCAGGTGTAGCCCTGGTAGTCGAGCAGCCTCATCAGCCCCGGGTGGGCGACCGGGACGTGGTAGCCCTCCAGGTAGTTGTCGACCGCCACCTTCCAGTTGGCCTCCTGCACTTCGGCGCCGGCCAGGTCGTGGATGCGGGCGCGGCCGACCGGTACGAGGTCGGCCCCGGCGTAGTGGCCGACCGCGTCGGCCAGGCCCGCGCAACTCTTCGCCAGCGGGACGGCGTCGGGGTCGAGGTTGACGAAGACGAAGCCGAGGAAGGACTCGACTCGGGCCGGGAACAGGCCGAGGCTCGGTTTGTCCAGGCAGGGGATCTGTCGTGCCTCCGGGGCGCCGACCAGAGTTCCGTCGAGCCGGTAGGTCCAGCCGTGGTACGGGCAGCGGATCGCCTTGCCGGCCGGTTCCGCGGCGGTCACCAGGCGCGTTCCGCGGTGGCGGCACACGTTGAGGTGGGCGGCCAGGCCTCCGTCCTCGGTGCGGACGACGAGGACCTCCCGGTCGGCGACCGTGGCGGAGAGCCGGGCTCCCGCGTCCGGGAGGTCGGACTCGTGGCAGACGATCTGCCAGGACTTGGCGAAGACGTGCCGCATCTCCGCGGCGCTCGTTTCGGGATCGGTGTAGTAGCGGGCCGACAGGGCCGGCCCGGGGGTGTCCTGGCCAGGCGGGCCGAGTGGCGTTCGGGGGGCTCTGTGCTGCATCGGGTGACTCCTCCGTGCCGTACGTGCGGCGATCGGTGTCGGCGATCGATGTCGAGGCGACCCAGCTGCGGGCAGGGGTGGCGGCTTCCGCCGCGACCTCGCTGACCGATTGGACAGCCAGACTGATGGCTCGATTCCGCAGGGTCAAGACTTGTGGCCTGACCGATCGGTCAGCTAGCGTAATTGTTGTCACTGACCGCTCGGTCAGTCAAAGTGTCACCCGTCGCTGCTCCGGCGCCATCGCGCATTCGCCCTGGTCCCCGGGCCGGACGCAGCCCTGCCCGCCCCGGCATCCGCCCGGGCCCGCACCTCCCCTTCCCCGCCGCGCACCTCGGCGTCCCCGGCGCGGCGGTCACCTCCCCCAGGCCCCCTTTTCCCGGGTCCCGCCTCACGGCGACGGCACCCATCCCCCGGAGGCACGCATGAGTGGTCGTCGGCGTCTGGACTGGCTCGGACTCACCCCCGAACCGGAGCGGGAACTGCCCACGGCGGTGGCCGCCCTGCGCGCCCCGTCGCCGCCTGCACGGAAGACTCCGGTCCCGGCCGCCGACGGGACGGCCGGCGGAAGGGCGGCCCCTGAAGGAGTGGCCGCCGAGGGGGTGGCCGCCGAAGAGGTGGCCGCCGAACGACGGCGCGTACAGCGCCTGGTCCTGCGGGGCAGCCGCCACAGCTGGCTCCGCTACCTGGCCGAGGTCACCGACCTCGTCACCGGCGTGGCCGAGGGCTCGCGCCCCGGCGACCGGGCCGCCGCACTGCTCGCCGCGGAGGTGGTCCTCGACCACCACCGCATGCTCATCGGCCTCCCGGGAACGGGATACGGCCGCACCACCGGGGACCGCATCGCACTGGAGCGTGCCGTACGCACCCTGCGGTCCCCCACCCGGACAGGAGGCAGCCGATGACCACGATCCGATTCCTGGCGGCGCGGCGGCCGGGCTCCGTCCTCGGAACGGATCCGGGCGTGACGGAAAGCGCGGAGGCGTACCGCGCCACCGGCGGCTACGACGGCGCCATCGGCCCGGACGAACTGCTGCACCACCTCGACGCGTCCGGCCTGCGCGGCCGCGGCGGGGCCGGATTCCCGGCCGCCGTCAAACTGCGCGCCGTCCGCGAGGGCGGCGGCGCCCCGGTCGTGGTCGCCAACGGCGAGGAGGGCGAGCCGGGTTCGGCCAAGGACCGCTGGCTGCTCCGGGCCCGGCCCCACCTGGTGCTCGACGGGCTCCTCCGCGCCGCCGCGGTCACCGGGGCCGTACGCGGCTACGTCTACCTCTCGGACCCGGAAGCGGGCGCACGCGTACGCCGGGCCTTCGCCGAACGCGAGCCGCCCCTGCCCATCGAGGTCGTCGAGACCGACCACACCTACGTGGCCGGCGAGGAGACCGCGGTCGTCCGCAGGATCGACGGCGGCCCGGCGCTGCCCACGGCCAAACCGCCCCGTCCCTTCGAGCGGGGCATCGGGGGCGCGCCGACCCTGGTCTCCAACGTCGAGACGCTCGCCCGCATCGCCCTGACCGCCGCCCGGCCCGGACTGCGGCAGCGGATCGCCCGCTCCACCCTGGTGACGCTGTCCGGCGGGACCGGAGCCCCGCTGCTCACCGAAGTCCCCTACGGCGTCCCCCTGCGCACCCTGGCGGCCGCGCACGGCACCCCGGATGCCGCCGGGGCCCTGATGGGCGGGCTGTTCGGAGGGCTCATCGGCGCCCGGGACCTGGACCTGCCCCTCGAACCCGGCGCGCTGAGGGCGGCGGGCACCGCACTGGGCTGCGGAGCGATCCGCTTCCTCGCGCCCGGCACCTGCCCGGTGACCGTCGCGGCCGAGGCCGTCGGCCACCTCGCGGCCGAGAGCGCACGGCAGTGCGGCGTCTGCGTGACGGGCACCGCGGCGGTCCACGGCGCCCTGAGGGCGCTCGCCGCGGGAACGGCCGGGCCCGAAACCGCCGCGAACCTGACCCGGTGGTCGCACGGCCTGCCCGGCCGCGGCGCGTGCGGCCTCCTCGACGCCGCCGCGGGTACCGCCGGCAGCCTCCTGCGCGCCTTTCCCGAGGCCGTGCCCTCCCACCTCGGCGCGGCGTGCCCCGCCTGCGCCGCCGACCCGTCCGGGGGCGGCCACGGGCGCCTCGCCGTGGCCGTGCCCGCGGTCACGGGAGCGCTCCCGCACGGCGCCCCGGTGACCGTCCCCGCTCCGCTGCCCGTGCTGAAAGGAACGCCGTGAAACTCCTGTTGGACTCCACCCGCTGCCAGGGCTACGGACTGTGCCAGGAACAGGCACCCGACCTCGTCGAGCTCGACGAGTGGGGCTATGCCGAGGTCATCACCCTCGTCGTCGCGCCCGCCGCGGAGGAATCCGCACGCGCCTGCGCCGACAGCTGCCCCAACGCCGCCCTCCGAGTGGAGAAGTGACGTGGGACGCGACCTGACCGCCCTCTTCGATCCCGGTTCCGTGGCCGTGGTCGGCGCCAGCGACGATCCGGCGAAGTACGGACACGCCGTGGCCTCCCAGGCCCTTCGGGCCCCCCATCGCAGACCCGTGCACCTGGTGAACCGGCGCGGCGGCACCGTCCTGGGCCGGACCGCGGCGCCCTCCCTCGCCGCGATCGGCGAAACCGTCGAGCTGGTCGTGATCTCCGTCCCCGGCGCCGGTTTCGAGGCAGCCGTCGACGACGCCCTGGCCTGCGGGGCGAAGGCGATCGTCGGCATCACCGCGGGCTTCGCGGAGGCCGGCCCGGCCGGACTGGCCCGGCAGCGAGCGGTCGCCGCACGCGTCAGGGCCGCCGGAGCCGTCCTCGTCGGCCCCAACTGCCTCGGCATCGCGGACAACACGACCGAGCTGTACCTCGCCTCCGACCGCTTCGCACCCGGCGGCGTCGCCCTGCTGAGCCAGAGCGGCAACCTCGCCCTCGAACTCCAACTCCGCTGCGCCCCGCACGGCCTGGGCTTCTCCCGGTTCGTCTCCCTCGGCAACCAGGCCGACGTCACCCTCGTCGACCTCGTCGAGGACTGCGCCCGCCACGAGGCCACCTCCGCCATCGCCGTGTACGCCGAGGACTTCGGCGACGGGCGGGCCTTCGCCCGGGCCGCCGCGGTGGCCGGGAAACCGGTCGTCCTGCTCACCGCGGGCCGGGGTACCGCCTCCGCGCGCAGCGCTCAGTCGCACACCGGGGCGCTCACCACCTCGGCCGACGTGGTGGCCGCCGCCTGCCGGGACGCGGGGGTGGAACTCGTGCACACGCCACGGGAGATGACGGTCGTACTGGCCGCCCTGGGCGCCGGGTCCCGGGCGCCTACGAGGGGCCGCCGGACCGCGGTCTTCACCGACGGAGGCGGCCACGGCGCCATCGCGGCCGACGCCGCCGAGGACGCCGGACTCGACGTGCCGGAACTCGGCGCGCCGGTGCAGCGGCGGCTGCGGACCGTGCTGTGGGAGCAGTCCGCGGTCGGCAATCCGGTCGACCTCGCGGGGATGGGCGAGCAGGACCCCCTTTCGTACGCCGACACGGTCGGGGAACTGCTCGCCGCCGAAGAGGTCGACGCCGTCCTGATGACGGGCTACTTCGGCGGGTACGCCGCCTCCGACGGCGGCCTGGGCCGCGGCCCGGCCGGCGGGTCCGTACTCGCGGAGGGCGAGTCGCGGGCCGCCCGGGAGATCGTCACCCATCTCGCGGCGGCCCCGAAGCCCTTGGTCGTGCAGTCGATGTATCCGCGATCGCCGAGCTGCCGGCTGCTGGCCGAGGCCGGGGTACCGGTGTTCGCGGCGACCGAGGACGCCGCCCGCGCGCTCGCGGCGATGACCGCCGGGGGGGCCGCGGGCGCACCGGGGCTCCTTCCGCTGCCGGATCCCGGCGCGCCGCTGCGGGACACGGGGTACCACGGGGTACGGGCGCTGCTCGACTCCGCCGGCGTGCCGTTCCCGCCCGCCCGCGAGATCGCCGACGAGGCCGGACTGCTGGCCGCGGCGGCGGAGTTCGAGGGCCCGTACGTGCTCAAGGCCCTGCACGTCCTGCACAAGTCCGACGCCGGGGGCGTCGCGCTGCGCCTGGCCGACCGGGACGCGCTCCTCGCCGCCTACCGGGACATGCGCGCCCGGCTCGGCGCGCCCTCCTATTCGGTCGAGGCGATGGCCGACCTGACCGACGGCATCGAGCTGATCGTCGGCGTGAACCGCGATCCGCGGTTCGGGCCGGTGGCCCTGGTCGGGCTCGGAGGGGTCCTCACCGAGACCCTGCGGGACGTCGCCTTCGCCCTCGCGCCCGTACCTGCCCGGCGTGCCGGGGAACTGCTGCGCGGCCTGCGGACCGCCGCGCTGCTGGCGGGCGTCCGCGGCCGGCCGGCCGTGGACGTGGCCGCGGCCGCCGCAGTGATCGAACGCATCACCACGGTCGCCGCCGCACATCCGGAGATCGCCGAGCTGGAGGTCAACCCCCTGCTGGTGCGCCCGGACGGGGCCCTCGCCCTGGACGCGCGGGCCGTCCTGGCCTGAGCGCCGTACCGGCCGCCCGCCGTACACGTCCCTCCCCCACCACCCTGGCCCACCCCCGACGTCCCCGGTCCCTTCCGTCCGCACCCCTACGCGTCCCGGAGCACATCATGGACTTTCGCTACACACCCGAGCAGGCCGACCTCAAGGCCCGTGCCGCGGCCTACGCGCGGCTCCTGATGAGGTACGAGGACCAGTCCGAGGAGGCCGGCGGGCCACTGCCCTCCGCCACCGTCCGCGAACTGACCCGCGCCGCCATCGAGGCCGGTGTCTACGCCATCAACATGCCCGCCGAATGGGGCGGGGCCGGCCTCACCCTGCTGGACCAGGTCATCGTCGAGGAGGAGTTCGGCAAGGTCACCAACTGCCTCTGGGACATCCCCTGGCGGCCCGCGAACGTCCTGGCCCACGGCACCGGGGAGCAGCGGGAGAAGTACCTGCTCCCCGTCATCCGGGGCGAGCGGTTCGACGCGTTCGCGGTGACCGAGCCCGGCGCGGGCTCCGACCCGGGCTCGTGCACCAGTACGGCGACCCGTACCGACGGCGGCTGGCTGCTGAACGGCGAGAAGTGGTTCGTGACCTGCGGTGACATCGCGGACTTCCTGCTCGTGCAGGCCGATGCGGGGCCGGAGCGGGCCGCCACCCTGTTCTTCGTGGACAAGCGGGCGGCGGGCGTCGAGATGACCCGCGTCCCCCGGTTCATGCACTCCGCGGTGAACGGGCATCCCGAGTTCACCTTCTCCGACGTCTTCGTCCCCGACGAGGACGTGCTCGGCGGCGTCGGGAACGGGTACGAGCTGACCAAGGAATGGTTCACGGACGAGCGGCTGATGATCGCCGCCCGGACGGTCGGCGCCGCCGAACGGGCCCTGGAACTGGCCCGCGACTGGGCGGTGGAGCGCCGCCAGTTCGGCTCCCCGATCGCCGACTTCCAGCTGATCCAGGGCAGCGCCTACACCCACCAGGTCGCCTGGGAAGCCGACCAGCCTCACACCGACCGCAAGACCCTCCACGCCAAGGCGTCGACGGCGAAGCTCGCGGCGAGCGAGGCCGCGGGGCGGGTCATCGACCGCTGCGTGCAGATCTTCGGCGGCCGCGGCTACGACCGTTCGTACCCGGTCGAGCGCATGTACCGGGAATTGCGCGTCGACCGCATCTGGGAGGGCACCTCCGAGATCCAGCGCCTGATCATCGCCAACGAGCTCATCAAGCGCGGCACCCGGGCCCTCGCACTGCCCGGCGCCTGACGTCCGGCATCCCCCACGTCCCCTTCCGCCACCAGCCCCGCCCCGCAACCACGACCACGAGGACCGACAGACATGGACTTCCGCCTCACCGCCCGTCAGGAAGAGCTCAAGAACTCGGCGCGCGCCCTCACCGAGTTCATCACGACGTACGAGCTCGACTGCGAGGAGAACAACGGCCTGCCCCCGCAGGCCCACACCGAGATCCGCGACGCCGTCCTCGACAGCGGACTGCAGGCCGTCAACATGCCCGCCGAATGGGGCGGCGCCGGGCTCACCATCCTGGAGCAGGTCACCGTCCAGGCGGAGCTCGGACGGCTGACCGGCGCACTGTGGGACATGGTGTGGCGGCCGGCCAACGCCCTGTCCTTCTGCACGCCCGAGCAGCGCGAGCGCTACCTCGTCCCCGTGATCCGGGGGCAGCGGCGCGACTGCTACGCGGTGAGCGAGCCCGAGGCGGGCTCGGACCCGCAGAGCCTGCGGACCACAGCGACGCGGACCGACGGCGGCTGGGTGCTGAACGGAGAGAAGTGGTTCGTCACCGTCGGCGACCACGCGGACTTCATGATCGTGCTCGCCGCCGCCGGGGAAGAGCGGGCGCCGACCCTGTTCCTCGTCGACAAGGACACTCCGGGAATCGAGATGACCCGGGTGCCGCGCTGGATGCACACGTTCGTCTACGAGCACCCCGAGTTCACCTTCACCGACGTGCACGTGGCCGCGGACGCGGTGCTCGGGGAGGTGGGCAACGGCTACGACATCACGCGGTCCTGGTTCACCGAGGAGCGGCTGATGATCGCCGCCCGGACGATCGGCGCCGCCGAACGGGCCCTGGAACTGGCCCGCGACTGGGCGGTGGAGCGCCGCCAGTTCGGCTCCCCGATCGCCGACTTCCAGCTGATCCAGGGCAACCCACCAGGTCGCCTGGGAGGTCGACGAGGGCCTGATCAACCGCAAGACGCTGCACGCCAAGGCGGCCATCGCCAAGCTGGCGGCGAGCGAGGCCTCCGGTCGCGTCATCGACCGGTGCCTGCAGATCTTCGGGGGCCGCGGTTACGACCGTTCGTACCCCGTCGAGCGCCTCTACCGCGAACTGCGCGTCGACCGCATCTGGGAGGGCACCTCCGAGATCCAGCGCCTGATCATCGCGGGTGAACTGGTCAAGCGCGGCACGGGCGTGCTGCGGATGCCGTGCTCCGCGTGACCGTGACCGCATGACCGCATGACCGCATGACCGCATGACCGCATGACCGCATGACCGTACGGCGGTCCGGGTTCGATGCCGGGCCCGGACCGCCGCCGTGTCCGAACCGATCGAGTACACCGAGTACGTGGAGGGAGAACCGATGGCCGATGTGGAACGGGTCGGGATCGTGGGATGCGGCCTGATGGGATCCGGCATCGCCGAGATCTGCGCCCGCGCCGGCCGGGACGTCGTGGTGGTGGAGGCGAGCGGGACGGCCGCGGACGCCGGCCTCCAGCGGATCACCCGCTCCCTGGCGCGTGCCGCGGACGCGGGGAAATTGACCCCGGGCGAACGGGACGCCGCGGCCGGCCGGATCACGATGGCCACGGACATGGCCCTGATGTCGGACCGGGACCTCGTGATCGAGGCCGTGGCCGAGGACGAGCGGGCCAAGCTGGAGGTCTTCGCCCGGCTCGACCGGGTGGTGGAGCGCCCGGACGCCGTGCTGGCCACGAACACCTCCTCCATCCCCGTCATCCGGCTCGCGGCCGCCACCTCGCGGCCCCGGCAGGTGGTCGGACTCCACTTCTTCAACCCCGTCCCGGTGCTCGCCCTCGTTGAGCTCGTACCGTCCCTGCTCACCTCCGAGGAGACCGCCGGGCGCGCACGCGCCTTCGCCTCCGAGGTGCTGGGCAAGCACGTCGTCCGTGCCCGGGACCGGGCGGGATTCATCGTGAACGCGCTCCTCGTGCCGTACCTGCTGGCCGCGGTGCGCATGGCCGAGTCCGGGACGGCGTCGGCCGAGGACATCGACCGGGGCATGACACTGGGCTGCGCCCACCCGCTCGGGCCGCTCGCGCTGGCCGACCTCATCGGGCTGGACACCGTCCAGGCCATCGCCCGGTCGATGTACGCGGAGTACCGCGAGCCGCTGTACGCCCCGCCGCCGCTGCTGGCCCGCATGGTGGACGCGGGCCTGCTCGGCCGCAAGACGGGCCGCGGCTTCCACACGTACCCCTGACCACCGCGCCCGGACGGCCGGAGCCCGGGGGCCCGATGAGCGAAGATGATGGTCTGGCGGCCCGGCAGCCAGACCCGACCACCCACCCGCCCTGCGGGCGCCGACACGGGGAGCAGCCAACGTGACCAAGGCCGAGCGTGCACTGGAGACGCGCGAGCGCATCCTCACGGCCGCGTGCGAAGTCATCGCCGACATCGGCTTCGAGAACGTCAGCATGCGCAAGGTCGCCGAGCACGCCGGGGTTTCGAAGGCCCTGCTCCACTATCACTTCGACACCCGGGAGAAGCTCTTCGCCGAGGCGATGACGCACTCCTTCGCCCAGACCGGCACGGATGCCGAGGAGGGCGGTGACGCGGCGCCGGCCGCCGTGGTCCTGGCCCGCATCCTGGGCAGCATGCTGCCCAGCGACGCGGACCTGCGTCAGGACTGGAAGCTCTGGCAGGAGCTGTGGGTGCGCGCCCAGCGCGATCAGACGGCCCGTCACCTCGCCGTGGACCTGTACGACCAGCTCCACGCCTGGGTCGGCGGGGCCGTGCAACGGGGCATCGACTCGGGCGAGTTCACCCCGTGCGACGTCGCCGCCGTCAGCACGCTGATCCTGGCCCTGTGCGACGGCCTGGGCATCCGCCTGATGCTGGACGACCCCCGGGTCGACCTCGCGACGGCCCGGTCGACGATCTGGCAGGCCATCGCCCCGGCCCTCGGGGTCGCGCCGGTCTTCCCGGAGGTGTGACGGCGAGGTCCGCGCCCGGGCCACCTCCCGCTCCACTACCGCGGCGCCTTTCGGCAGGGGGACCGAGGGGGCGGCTCCTCCACTGGTTGCGCATACGAATACCCGCCCTTCGAAGAGGCCCGCGTTCGTGGGATCGACCTACAGACGCTTGACCGATGAACCTGCGGCGACGTAACTTCGACCGCACCGACGCGCGAGCCACGACTGGAAGGGGGCGAAGCCGGATGTCGACCATCTCCGTGCTGCTTCGCCTCGCACACCAGATCGCCTGGGCTCCCGGTCGTGTGGCACACGGCTGCTGAGCAGCCCTCTTCCCGGCGTGCCCGATTGTGGCCCCGGGACCCTCCCCTCTCTGTCACCCTCCACGGCACGTCGTTGCGTGTCGATTTGTCGCGCTCGGGGTTATCGAGCTGCGACCACCGAAAGAGAAAGCTCCTGAAAATGGCGACTTGGACAGTCACATCGACCGCGCGCCGAAATGCGAGTGCGCCGTGGTAGCGGCGCGGATCACGGTCAACGGGAAAGAAGCACCGATTTCACCGGCCGCACCCCACACCACGGTGCTGGACTTCCTGCGCGAGCGCGGCCTCACCGGCACCAAGGAGGGCTGCGCCGAGGGTGAATGCGGCGCCTGTTCAATCCTGGTGGCCCGTCCCGGGGTGAACAAGCCCACCGACTGGGTGGCGGTCAACGCCTGCCTGGTCCCGGTCGCGGCGCTCGACGGTCAGGAGGTCGTCACCTCCGAAGGTCTCGCCACCGCCGGCGCGCCCGGCACGCCGGCCGCGTTGCACCCCGTACAGGAGGAGATGGCCGTTCGCGGCGGTTCCCAGTGTGGTTACTGCACACCGGGATTCATCTGCAGCATGGCCTCCGAGTACTACCGACCCGACCGCTGCGCGCACGCGGACCCGGCCGTCGACACCGAGACCGCCACCGGCACCGGCACCGGCACCGGCACCGAGCACGGTCCGAACGGTTTCGATCTGCACGCGCTGAGCGGAAACCTGTGCCGCTGCACCGGCTACCGCCCGATCCGCGATGCCGCGTTCGCCGTCGGCACGCCCACCGAGAACGACCCCCTGGCGCGGCGTCGCGAGCAGTCCCCGCCCGAACCGGTCCCCACCGAATACACCCGGGACGACAGCACGTTCCTGCGGCCGAGCACCCTCGCCGATGCGCTGCGGCTCCTGCGCGAGCGGCCCGACGCCGCGGTCGTCGCCGGAAGCACCGACTGGGGCGTGGAGGTGAACATCCGTTCCCGCCGGGCGCATTGCGTGGTCGCGGTCGACCGTCTGCCCGAACTGCGGGAGATGCGAGTCGAATCCGACCACATCGAGATCGGGGCGGCGCAGACGCTCACGGAGATCGAACGCCGCCTCGACGGCAGCGTCCCGCTGCTGGCGGAACTGTTCCCGCAGTTCGCATCCCGGCTCATCCGCAACAGCGCCACCCTCGGCGGCAATCTGGGTACCGGGTCCCCCATCGGTGACAGCCCGCCGGTGCTGCTCGCGCTGGAGGCGTCGGTGGTACTCGCCGGCGCCGACGGTGAGCGCGAGGTCCCCCTCTCCGACTACTTCACCGGTTACCGGCAGAGCGTGCGCCGGCCCGGCGAGTTGATCCGCGCGGTGCGCGTCCCGCTGCCGCTGTCGCCCGTCGCGGCCTTCCACAAGATCGCCAAACGGCGCTTCGACGACATCTCCAGCGTGGCGGTCGCCTTCGCCCTCGACATCGAAGACGGGATCGTGCGCAAGGCACGCATCGGCCTGGGCGGCGTGGCCGCCACCCCGATCCGCGCCCTCGCCACCGAGGCGGCCCTGGAGGGCCGGCCGTGGGCGGCGGAGACCGTCGAGGCCGCGTCCCGGGTGCTGCGGGCCCAGGGCACGCCCATGGACGATCACCGCGCCAGCGCCGGCTACCGCTCCGCGATGCTCGGCCAGAGCCTGCTGAAGCTGTACGCGCGAACCACCGAGGCGGTGTCGTCATGAGTCATCTGTCCGAGCGCCCCGAAATGCCCGTCGTCGGCGTTTCCATGCCGCACGAGAGCGCGAACCTGCACGTCACCGGCACCGCACTCTACACCGACGACCTGGTCCACCGCACCAAGGACGTACTGCACGCCTACCCGGTCCAGGTCATGAAGGCCCACGGCAGGATCACCGCGCTGCGCACCGAGCCCGCGCTCGCCGTGCCCGGTGTGGTCCGCGTACTGACCGGTGCCGACGTTCCCGGCGTCAACGATGCCGGTATGAAGCACGACGAACCGCTGTTCCCCGATGAGGTCATGTTCCACGGCCACGCCGTCGCCTGGGTGCTCGCCGAGACCCTGGAGGCGGGCCGGCTCGGTGCGGCGGCCGTCGAGGTGGAGCTCGACGAGAAGCCTTCCGTGATCACGCTCCAGGAGGCGATCGCGGCGGAGAGTTTTCACGGCGCCCGGCCTCTGATGCTGACCGGTGACGTCGATGCAGGCTTCGACGACTCCGCGCACGTGTTCACCGGCGAGTTCCAGTTCTCCGATCAGGAACACTTCTACCTCGAGACGCACGCGGCGCTGGCCCACGTCGACGAGGGCGGGCAGATGTTCGTCCAGAGCAGCACCCAGCATCCCTCGGAGACGCAGGAGATCGTCGCGCACGTCCTCGGCCTGCACAGCCACGAGGTGACCGTGCAGTGCCTGCGGATGGGTGGCGGCTTCGGCGGCAAGGAGATGCAGCCGCACGGGTTCGCGGCCGTCGCCGCGCTCGGCGCCAGGCTGACCGGCCGGCCCGTTCGGGTGCGGCTCAACCGGACCCAGGATCTGACCATGTCCGGCAAGCGCCACGGCTTCCACGCCACGTGGAAGATCGGCTTCGACGCCGAGGGCCGTATCCAGGCCCTGGACGCCACCTTGACGGCGGACGGCGGCTGGAGCCTGGACCTGTCCGAGCCCGTGGTGGCCCGCGCACTCTGCCACATCGACAACACCTACTGGATTCCCCACGCGCGCATCGCCGGTCGCATCGCCAAGACCAACAAGGTCTCCAACACCGCCTTCCGCGGCTTCGGCGGACCGCAGGGCATGCTGGTGATCGAGGACATCATGGGCCGGTGCGCGCCGCTGCTCGGCCTGGATCCGATGGAGTTGCGCGAACGCAACTTCTACCGGCAGGGCCAATCGACGCCGTACGGACAGCCGGTTCTCCACCCCGAGCGGATCTCGGTCATCTGGCAGCAGGTTCGGAACGACGCCGCCATCGCCGATCGCAAGCGCGAGATCGCGTCCTTCAACGCCGCGCATCCGAACACCAAGCGGGCGCTCGCGATCACCGGGATCAAGTTCGGCATCTCGTTCAACCTCACCGCCTTCAACCAGGCCGGCGCACTGGTGCTGATCTACAAGGACGGCTCGGTCCTGATCAACCACGGCGGTACCGAGATGGGGCAGGGCCTGCACACCAAGATGCTTCAGGTGGCCGCGACCACGCTGGGCATCCCGCTGCACAAGGTGCGGCTGGCCCCGACGCGTACCGACAAGGTGCCCAACACCTCCGCGACCGCCGCCAGTGCCGGGGCGGACCTCAACGGTGCGGCGGTGAAGAACGCCTGCGAGCAGTTGCGCGGGCGGCTGCTGCAGGTGGCCGGAACCCAGCTGGGTGCGAACGCCTCGGACGTGCGCATCGTCGAGGGCGTCGCACGCGTCCTCGGCAACGACAAGGCACTGGCCTGGGACGACCTGGTGCGCACCGCGTACTTCCAGCGGGTCCAGTTGTCGGCGGCCGGTTTCTACCGGACCGAGGGCTTGCACTGGGACGCGAAGACGTTCCAGGGCTCGCCGTTCAAGTACTTCTCCTACGGCGCCTCCGCGACCGAGGTGGAGGTGGACGGTTTCACCGGCGCGTACCGGATCCGGCGGGTGGACATCGTGCACGACGTCGGCGACAGCCTCTCCCCGATGATCGACATCGGTCAGGTCGAGGGCGGTTTCGTGCAGGGCGCGGGCTGGCTCACGCTGGAGGACCTGCGGTGGGACGCCGGCGACGGGCCGAACCGCGGTCGGCTGCTGACGCAGGCGGCGAGCACCTACAAGCTGCCGAGCTTCTCGGAGATGCCCGAGGAGTTCAACGTCAGGCTGCTGGAGAACGCCACCGAGGAAGGTGCGGTGTACGGGTCCAAGGCGGTGGGTGAGCCTCCGCTGATGCTGGCCTTCTCGGTGCGGGAAGCGCTGCGGCAGGCGGCCGCGGAGTTCGGACCCTCCGGAGTCAGCGTGGAGCTCGCCTCCCCCGCGACACCGGAGGCGGTGTACTGGGCGATCGAAGCGGCCCGCGAGGGGGGAGCGCGGCGGCACGACGGACGCGTCCCCGACGGCAGCGAGGTCCCCGCCGACGCAAGCGCTTTGAGCAATGCCTGACATGAGCTGGGTGGCCGCGGTCGCGCGGTTGCGGGCACGCCGGGAACCCGGCGTGCTCGTGACCGTCGCGACCGTGCGCGGCCACGCGCCCCGCCGGGCCGGTGCGAAACTCGTCGTGGGGCGGACGGAAACCTGGGGGTCGATCGGCGGCGGCAACATCGAGGCCGTGGCCATCGACCGGGCGCGCGAGCTGAACGGCGCCGCCGGTCCGGAGCCGGAGCCCGAGCTGATGGAATTCGCCCTGAACGACAAGGTCACCGGCCGGCACGGCGTGCAGTGCTGCGGCGGAGCCGTCACCGTACTGCTCGAACCGCTGCCGGTGGTCCAGGCGGTGGCGGTCTTCGGCGTCGGGCACGTCGGGCTGGAACTGGCACGCATCCTGGCCCGCCACCACCTCGACCTGCACCTGATCGACACCCGCCCCGACATGCTCACCGACGAACGGCTCGGTGTGCTCGCCGATGCGGTGGCGCAGGTCCACGTGCACCACACCCCGCTGCTTCCGGAGGAGGTGCTCACGGAGCTGGCCCCCGGCACCCACGTCCTGATCATGACCCACGATCACGCCGAGGACGCCGCGCTGTGCGACGCCGCCCTGCGCACCGCCGGTCTCGGCTCGATCGGATTGATCGGCTCGTCCGCCAAATGGGCGCGGTTCCGGCAACGCCTGGCCACCGAGGGCGGCCACGACGCCGCCACCATCGACCGGATCAAGACCCCGATCGGGATCGCCGGAATCACCGGCAAGGAACCCGCCGCGATCGCGGTGAGCGTCGCGGCGGACCTGCTCCGGTCCTTCGAACAGGACCACCACCGGGCCGTGTCGAACCTGGTCCCTTGAATTCGCCGTCGTACGTGCCGCCCACCACAGGTGGTTCCCGACGTCCCGGAGTCCCGGCGTCGAGCAGCTCCGCCGACGGCCGGTCCGGCCCCTGCTTAGCTGTCACGAAACGGTCATGATCCGGTCTCATTCCGACATCAAAAGTCGGCAAGCATTCCGGTGGAGAACGTTTCAGCTCAGCAAAGGATCTACCGATGCTCCGTTCCCGACGGGCCAGGGTCAGGGAGCCGAACCGGCCTGCGGGGCCGTCCCGACCTGCGTCCGCATCCGGGCCTCGGGGCGGGACCTCCGCTCCCCGCCCCGTGCGTACGGAGCCGCTCGCGTGACCCGCCGCAAACCGAAGCCGCGGCTGGTGTCGCGACGCACCGCCATGGTCTGCACCGCCGGCGGACTCATCGCCACCGCTCTCGTCGTCGTCGACGACGACGTCAGCAAGGACCCCGGGCCCGGCCGAGTGGAAACGCAGGACGAGGTCGGGCCGGGGCTACCCGCCGAAACGGCTCCCGAACGGGGGCAGGCGTGGATGCCGGACGTCACCCGCAAGCCGCTGGCGGTGAACTTCACTCCGGGCGGGATCAGGGAGATGCGGGGGCTGGTCCTGCATGTGCAGGAGGGCGAGAACTCGCTCCACGATCGCTTCAGCGACCCGGCAGTGAAGTGTTCCGCGCACTTCTGGGTCTCGCAGTCCGGCGAGATCGAACAGTACGTCTCCGCGCACGACCGGGCCTGGGCGCAGGGCGCCGGGAACCCGTCGTGGCTCTCGGTGGAGACCTCGGGGTTCGCGAGCAGCCCGCTCACCGCGCAGCAGGTGGACGCCCTGGCCCGGATCTACGCCTGGGGCATGGCGCAGCACGGGTGGCCCCTCGAACCCGCCTCCACGCCGCTGGGCCAGGGGTTCGGCATCCACAGCATGGGCGGCCGGGACTGGGGCGGCCACGCATGCCCCGGCCCTCTCCGGTCCGCCCAGACGGGGGCGATACTCAGCGCGGTCCGTGTGAGGCACCCCCGGTAGGCGTCGCCGTGCCGGCGGCGGGTCCAAAACTGGGCATCGCCGGTGCGACGGAGCCACTCCGTGTCGGCCCATGCCTCCGCCACGTACTCGACGATGTGATCGGGGTCGAGCCGACGGCCGCTGCCGTCACGCAGCCCCTCGTCCTCCCCTCGACCCTCAGGCAAGAGTCATCCAACGGACCGAACACCGAGCGGGGCATCGGTCGAACCGTCTCGCCCGTGCGCTCATCCCAGGGTGAAGAGGAAATTGACGGAGTTGTAGTAGTTGGGCAGCTGCACCAGGGCCGAACCTTGGCGCGGAGGATCGACCTTCGGCCAGTTCCGCGGGCCCAGCAGGTGGTCGGCGTAGTCGCTCTTCGGAACCGGTGGTACGAACCAGAGCCGGAAGGCGCCGGATCGTCCGGCCGACTCGGTCCTCCAGAGCTGCGTCTCACGACCGCTGCCGGAGCGGCAGGCGCGAAGGGTGACGTCGACGACGTTCCCGCCGGCGGTGGTTCCGTCGAGGCAGGTACCGGTGCCCGCGTTCCGGAACTGGTACGTGTCCCGGCCGGCCGGCAGGCGCTGCCAGCCCTGGGACGCGTCGCCGGTGCACGGCTGGAGCTGCAGCGCTCCCTCGGAGCCGCTGCCGGCGAAGCCGACGCACAGCCCCGAGCTGGTGTTGACCAACCGCTGGCCGGCGGGAGCGGAGGTCGGCGAGGGCGAAGCGGAGGACGGCGCGGGAGCGACGGGAGCCGACGGCGCGGCGACGGCCGACATGGCGGCGCCGATCGACACGATCGGTGGCGCCTCGTCCGTCGGGGAGGGAAGGAGGTACGGGTTCGGCTCCTGGATCGGGCCAGGGCTCGCGACCGTGGGCGTCGGTGCGGCTCGCTCAAGCCGGTCCTCGGCCGGCAGCAGGACGAACGCGGTCATCGTCGTGCCCGCGACGGCTGCCGCCGCGGTCCACTTCGCCCCGCCGAACCGCGCCGCGGCCAGCTTGAGCCCCGCCACCTTCCCCGCTGCCAGGTGGTGGGCTCCGGCGGTCAACGCGTAGGCGTCAGGATGCCACAGCAGGATTCCGGCAGGCAGCAGCGCCCCCAGTCGGCTGTTGACGGCCCGCAGATCGCTCTCGGCCCGTCCGCAGTCGTCGCACGCCCGCAGATGCCGCCCCAGGTCCCGGGTGACGCGCTTGCCCGGCCGGCGGAGCGCGGCCGCGAGCTGGCCGCCGTAGTGCCGGCACTCGTCGCTCGCGCTCTGGTCCAGGTGGGCGCGCAGGTACGCCTCGCGCAGGCCCTCCCGGGCACGCGCCGCGAGGGAACCGACGCCCCCCGCCGAAATCCCGAGGCGCCGGGCCGTCTCGGCCGGGGCCTCGCGTTCGACGACCGCGTGCCACAGCACGGCCTGCCAGCGCTCCGGCAGCGATCGGTACGCCCGCAGGACCAGCGAGCCCTCCTCCGCCAACAGGGCGGCGCCTTCGACGTCCTGACCGTCGGACAGGCTGTCGGCCCACGTGTCGAAGTCGGCCGACAGTTGGGTGCGGGCCCCGCGGCGCGCCCATTCCATCGCCACCCGGCGCACGCAGGTCAGCAGGTACGGCCGCCAGGCGTACTCGGGTCCGGCTCCCCAGGCGACCGCCCGGTAGGTGCGGGCGAAGGCCTCGGCCGCGAGGTCACTGGCGGTGGCCAGATCGCGGCAGCAGGTGCGGGCGTAGGCGAGTACGGCGTCGTGGTGACGGGCGAACACCTCGCCCATCACGTCGCTGACATCGGCACTGGGCGCCGAGTCGCGCTCGCGGAGCAGCGCGCAGAGCTGTGCGTCGCTGAGGTCGTGGAGGTCCTGCTGGCGGGCAGTTCCCGATGTGCTCAACCTTGCTCCCGTTGACTTGCTGGTGGCCGGCACGGCGAATGCCAGGCAGGTGGGCAGTGGGGTGCGACGCTGCGCCCGGCCGGAATTCGCGCAAGTGTGCACGCTTTCGGGGCTTGTGAGCAACCGGGCTCCCCGGTGCTGACCGGCCTGACACGACTTCAGCAAAGGCCTGGCAAAGTCGCGGGACGGCGCCGCGGCCGCGCCGTCTCCCCCGTACCGCCTACAGGAGGCCGGGAGGCGCGAGTGCGGCACGGCGGGACCCCGGCATTCCGGGGCGCCAGGGCTGCGAGCAGGTGCGGGGTGGCGTTGTGAACGTCCCGGGTGGGGCGGGTGTGGTGTTTCCGGCCGGGGTGGAGATCCGCGTGACTCCTGACAAGGTGGTGGGTATGGATATCCCCCGCAGGAACAACGTCACGGTCACCGGCAACCCGCAGGGACCGGCGGTGGTGCTGGCCCACGGATTCGGCTGCGACCAGAACATGTGGCGGCTGACGGTGCCTGCGCTGGCCGAGGACTACCGGGTGGTGCTGTTCGACTACGTGGGCGCCGGGCGTTCGGACCCGTCCGCGTTCTCGCAGGACCGCTATGCCACGTTGGGTGGTTACGCCCGGGACGTGGTGGAGGTGTGTGAGGCGCTCGATCTGCGCGATGCCGCGTTCGTGGGGCATTCGGTCAGCGCGATGATCGGCGTGCTGGCCGCCGCGTTGGCTCCGGAGCGTATCGGGGCACTGGTGATGGTCGCTCCGTCCCCGCGGTACATCGACGACGAGGGCTACCGGGGCGGCTTCAGCGCCGAGGACATCGACGAGCTGCTGGAGTCCCTGGAGTCGAACTACCTGGGCTGGTCGGCGGCGATGGCACCGGTGATCATGGGGAACGCGGAGCGGCCCGAGCTGGGTGAGGAGTTGAGGAACAGCTTCTGCGCCACCGACCCGGACATGGCACGCGTCTTCGCGCACACCACGTTCCTGTCGGATTCGAGGGACGACCTCAAGAGCGTGGGCGTGCCCACGCTCGTGCTGGAGTGCACCCAGGACGCCATCGCACCCCGCGAGGTCGGCGCCTTCGTCCACCGGGCGATCCCGGGCTCGACACTGGTGACGCTCGACGCGACCGGCCACTGCCCGCACCTGTCCGCGCCCGAGGCCACCAATGAGGCCATCACCACGTTCCTGGCCGGCCTACGGTGATGTGCCCTGCCGGGCCGTTGCCCGACCAGCCCGAGACCGACGACGACAGATCCTCGGTCGCGACGTTCGCCGAACTTCTGGAGGACAGCGCCGAGGAGTTGTACGAGAGCGCGCCGTGCGGATACCTGTCCACGCTGATGGACGGCACCATCGCGAGGATCAACGCGACGCTGCTGGGCTGGCTCGGCCTGGAGCTCGGGGCCGTGGTGGGCCGCATGCGGTTCACCGACCTGCTGACCGTGGGCGGAAAGCTGTACCACGAGACGCACTTCGCGCCGCTGCTGCACATGCGGGGTGAGATCAGCGGCATCGCCCTGGACATCAAACAGGCCGGCGGCGAACGGATACCGGTGCTGGTCTCCTCCGCGGTCAAGCACGGCAGCAACGGCGAGCCACAACTGATCCGCACGACCGTCTTCGACGCCCGGGACCGGCGCGCGTACGAACAGGAACTCCTGCGCGGTCGTAAAGTCGCCGAAGAAGCGCTCAAACAGGCGGAGGCCGACCGGGCGCGGCTCCAGGACGCCCTCGCCGTGCTGCAGCGGTCCCTGCTGCCCGACGCCCTGCCCGAAGTGCCCGGAGTCGAGGCGGCCGCCCACTACCACACCGCCTCGCCCGACCGGCTCGGCGGCGACTTCTACGACGTCTTCCCCGTCGACGGCAAACGCTTCGCGTTCTTCCTCGGCGATGTGTGCGGCAAGGGCCCCGCTGCCGCCGCTGTCACGTCACTGACCCGCTACGCCTTGCGCGCCGCCGCCCTGCACGACGCCGATCCCGTCTCCGCCCTGTCCACCCTCAACAAGGTGCTCCACGAGCGGTACTCCGGCGGCGACCCGCGCTACTGCACCGCCATCTTCGGCGTGCTGGACCCCGACCCCGAGACCGGTAACGTCGCCGTCCGCATCGCTTCGGGCGGCCACCCGCCGGCTCTCGTCATGCGCGCGGACGGCACGGCCGACTTCCTGCCCACCCCCGGCGGCCTCCTCATCGGCATCCTGCCCGCCGCGCGCTTCGCCACCGCGTCCACGGTCCTGGTTCCCGGCGACACCCTCCTGCTCTACACCGACGGCCTCACCGAAGCCCGCACCGGCCAGAGCCGTACCAGCCTGTACGGGGACGAGGCCCTGCTCACCTTCGCCGCCGGCCACGCGGGCAGACCCCCGCACGCTGTCATCAAGGCCCTGACCAGTCTGCTGGACGACTTCGGTGACGGCCTCGACGACGACACCGCCCTCCTCGCCCTCGGCGTTCCCCGCCGCTGACCGCTGGACACTCACAGACCATGACCCCGCTGAAGATCACCGCCCGAGACGCCACGACCGGTCCCGTTCTGGAAGTCATCGGCGACCTCGACTACGCCAGCGCCCCCGAGCTGCGGGACCTGCTCACCACCCTGACGCTCCGACCGGGCCAACGCCTCATCCTGGACCTGGCCGGCATGACGTTCTGCGACTCCAGCGGCATCACCGCCCTGATCTCCGCACACAACCACACCCACGCCGCCGACGCGGAACTCGCACTCGCCGCCGTGCCCGCCCACACCCAGCGCATCCTGCGCATCGTCGGCCTCGACCAGATCATCCCTCTCTACACCGACGTGGACGCGGCCGGGGCCTGAGCCCCTGAACTCCGCGCCCCGGCGCAAGCGGTCCCGGGTCGGGGGCCCGCCCGCGCTACTCCTTCACCGGGTCGGCGCCGGGGCGCTTGACGAGGCGATCGCCGACCGCGATCGCCTTCCAGAGCCGGCGGCCGATCCTGACCTTGACGGATGCGCCGTCGGCAAGGCGGATCTCGGCGAAGTGGTACATGTTGGAGCCGTCGAGCATGCCCCGGGACATGTGCGTGACGACGCCTTCCCAGGAGTCGTCACGCCGGACTTCGTGTGATTTCGTCATGATGTGGAGTCTAGGAAGAGCGGTGGCCGCTCCAACAGGGCCGCAGATCACAGCCTGCGGAGTACAAATGTCATGGCTCTCGCGACCACGCGCCCTTTGTCGCAGGTTGGAGCGATTGCCCGGATCGCCCCTGCGCCGATCCTGCGGGCTTCCTTAAGGGAAGTTGAAGAACCCCTCCAGATCGCTCTTTTCGCTGGTCACCAGCCTAGGCTCGGACGGACTCCCCTCGTTCCCTGCCTTGTAGAGGTGTTACCGGCATGAGCCCCAGCCGTACTCCCGAACGTCCGTCCCGCGTCGAAGCACGACGGAGGAAGACGGTGCGCACGCGCATCGTGCTGTCCGTCACCGCGGCTGCCGCGGCGGTGGCGGTCGGCGTCGCGGTGGCCGACTCGGACGGTGCCGCGCGCGGGGGCGGGCACACCGACGGCGCCGCGGGACCGTTGTCCGGGAAGGCGGACAGCGGCGCCGGAGCGGCTGCCTCCATCCCTCCCGCCCCCACCGGCGAGGCCTCGGCCTCGGCCTCGACCAGCCCGAGTCCGTCCGGGACGACCGCGACGCCCGGAGCCGACGCCTCGGCGTCCGCCGCTCCCCCGCAGCCCTCGGCGGCGGAGAGCAGCACCGCGGCCAAGTCGGCAACGGCCCAGAACGACAAGCCCACGCGCAAGCCCGCGACCACGGGCGGGGGCTCCGGTAGCTCAGGTGGCTCAGGCAGCTCCGGTGGCTCCGGCACGGTCGACAAGGACAGCGAGTCGGCGGTCCTCTCCCTGGTCAACAAGGAGCGGGCCGCCGCCGGGTGCGGCCCGCTCAGCTCGAACTCCAAGCTGAGCGCGGCCGCACGGGCCTACAGCGACACCATGGCCCGCAGCGGCGTCATGTCCCACACCGGGCCCGACGGTTCCACCATGACCAGCCGGGTGGAAGCCGCCGGATACTCCTGGTCCAACCTGGGCGAGAACATAGCCCGCGGCCAGGCCGACGCCGACGCGGTCATGAACGCGTGGATGAACAGCCCCGGCCACCGGGCCAACATCCTCAACTGCGCCTTCAAGGAGATCGGCATAGGCGTGCACAAGGGCGACGGCGGCCCGTGGTGGACCCAGGACTTCGGCGCCTCCAGGTAGCCCGCCCACCGAACGCCCCACGCACGCCCAGGCCCCCGCGTCCCCGCGTCCTCCGACCCGTCCACGGGTACGGAGGACGTCGGCGTTCGCCGGCCCGGCCGCCCGCCCGGCCCTGCGGAACCCCGGGTTCCCCGAAGGGGGGAGGCGGTGACGGGCCCGCGGGCGCGTCCGCCACTATGGGGCCGTGCCCCGACTTCCGCGTTACCTGCTCGTATGGCTGTCGTGCACGGCCGCCAGCGTGACCGCCGTGCTCGCCACGGTCCAGTTCGTCGTCGGCTCGACCCGGCACACGCCCCCGGTCGCCCGGTCCGCCCCGACGGTCATCGAGACCCCGCCCGCATGGCAGGCCGGCACCCCGTCGCCGAGCACGCCGCCCCCGAGCGCGTCCGCGAGCCCCTCGCCGTCGGCGACGCAGCGGCCGTCCCCCTCGGCCGCGTCGCCCACCCCCGCCAAGGCCTCGCCGGGATCCTCCCATGCCAACGCCTCGAAGAGCGCCGTGGACTGCTCGGAGGGCGGACCGGGCCTCTACACCGTCCCCTCGCAGGGCGGCAAGGTCACCGTGCGGTACGGGAGCCGCGGCGTGTGCCTGATCTCCGCGGTCCCGGACCGCGGCTTCAAGACCAGCACCTCGCAGACCTCGGACGACACCCTCTCGGTCACGTTCACCAGCGCCGATCACCGGTCGGTCGTGACGGCGACGATCGATCCGTCGGCGAAGGCCACCGTCCGCGAATCGTCCCTCTGACACCTGGTCGCGGCGCCGGACGCCGCGGCCGGTTCGGCGGTGACGACACGGCGCCGCCCCACCCCCTTTGACGGGATTCGTCACCCTGCGCCCGCCCCGGTATCGCGCCCCGGCGAAGCGGAAGGTGAGCTGTTCCTTAGGGCATCCTCAAGATCGGGCAGAGCCGGTTCCGGCGGCCCGGAGCGGTCCTATGCTCGCCTCAGCCGAGCGGCCTTCGGCGCCGGGACGTGATCCCGGCGATCCGTCGGGCCGCCGGTTTCACCGAGCCGGGGGCTCCCGCTCCCTGCCCTTCCCGCATTCCGATCCGTGCCTTGGGGTGTCTTCGCCATGAGTCCTCGCATGCTCCGACCCGTCCGCTCCGACCTCCGTACGCAGCCGCCCGGCCCCGGCACGCCGCGGGGGATGCGACTGCCGCTGGTCGCCGCGGCCGTGGTCGCGGCGGGTCTGACCGCTGCCTGCGGGCCGTCCACCCAGCCCGCCGGATCCGCCGCGCCGTCCACGACTTCTGCGACCCCGGAGCTTTCCGCCGCCTCCGCCGCCGAGTCCGCCACCGCATCGCCCTCGGCGTCCCCGACCGCATCGGCCTCGGCGTCCGTGTCCGCGTCCGCCACCCCCCGGCCCGGCTCCTCGCCCGCCAAGGCCGGGTCCGCCGCCGCCACCGGGACGTCGGCCAAGCCGTCCCGTACGTCCGCGGCGGCCCAGCCGGCCGCCGTACCGGGATCCGGCTACGACAGTTCGGCCGACGCGCAGAAGCTCATCGACGCGGCCTTGCGCACGGCCAAGTCCGAGGGACGGATGGTGCTGCTCGACTTCGGCGCGAACTGGTGCGGCAACTGCAAGGCCGCCGACAAGGTGTTCGCGCAGTCCCAGACCGCCGCGATCCTCGGGAACTCGTACCGCATGGTCAAAATCGACATCGGTGGGAACAGCTCCGCCAACTCCGCCCTCCTGCGCAAGTACAGCCCGTCCGGCGGCACCTACACGATGCCCGTGCTGGTCGTCGTCTCCCCGTCGGGCACCGTACGCACCGACACCCACGTCACCGGCAACCCGTCCCTGACCCCGGAAGGCATCAACTCCTTCCTGCGCCAGTGGGCGTCATGAGACGACCGGCCCGGTCGTCGGTCGCCGTCCCGGCCGGAGCCGGACTCGCGGTGGCCGCCACACTCGTCCTCGCCGGCATCGCCACGGACGACCGCGGAGCCGCGGCACCGGACGGACGGGCGGGCGCGGTCAGGACCGCGATCAGGACCGCGGCCGGGGCCACGGTCGCGGACCCCACCGCCCGGCCGGACGCGCCCGAACTGACCGGCGAGGACCTGGACGGGAAGCCGGTCAGCCTCGCCGAGCTGCGGGGCAGCGTGGTCGTCCTCAACGTCTGGGGTTCCTGGTGCGGCCCCTGCCGGGCGGAAGCCGACGACCTGGAGCGGCTCAGCCGGCAGACCCGCGCCGACGGGGTCCGGTTCCTCGGGATCAACACGCGGGACCGGGACCCGGAGGCCGCCAGGTCCTTCGTACGCGCGCACCATCTGAGCTTTCCCAGCCTGCCCGACCCCACCGGCGAACTGCTGCTCCGCTTCCCGCCCGCGCTGCTCAACCCGCAGGCGGTCCCCTCGACCCTGGTGATCGACCGCCGCGGACGCATCGCCGCCGGCATCGGAGGCGCCGTCACCGAGGAGCAGCTGCGGCCCGTACTCGCACACGTGGCGCAGGAGGGTCCATGACGCTCGCCAGCGCCGACGCCCCCTCCCTCATCAACGGGACACTCCTGATCGCGGCCCCGGTGGCGCTCATCGCGGGACTCGTCTCCTTCCTCTCGCCGTGCGTCCTGCCGCTCGTACCGGGCTACCTCAGCTACGTGACCAGCCTGTCGGTCTCCGACCTGGCGGACGCGCGCGGCGGGCGCCGCAGCCGCATGGCGGCGGGAGCCCTGCTGTTCGTCCTGGGCTTCACGGCGGTCCTGGTCTCCGGAGGCGCCCTGTTCGGCCACTTCGGCCGCGTCCTGCTGGCCCACCAGGAGGCGGTCACCCAGGTGGTCGGCGCGTTCACCGTGCTGATGGGCCTGTCCTTCATGGGGTTCCTGCCGGGTTTCGCACAGCGGGAGTTCCGCAGCCACCGGCGGCCCGCGCTGGGACTGGCCGGGGCACCCGTGCTGGGGGCGGTGTTCGCGGTGGGCTGGACCCCTTGCATCGGCCCGACGCTGGCCGCCGTCCAGGCGCTGGCCTGGACCGAGGCGAGCGCGGCCCGCGGAGCCCTGCTGATGGCCGCCTACTGCCTCGGGCTGGGTCTGCCGTTCGTCCTGGCCGCGCTGGCCTTCCGTCGTGCCCTGGACGCCTTCGGCCTGGTCAAACGCCACTATCCGTGGGTGCTGCGGGCCGGCGGAGGTCTGCTCGTCCTCGTCGGCGTACTGCTGGCCACCGGGGTGTGGAACGACCTGGTGTACACGCTGCAGCTGTGGAGCGCGGACTTCACCACCGCCCTCTAGAACCGATCCCCCTCCTGATTCATCGCGACACGGAGATGCAGAGATACAGAGATGCAGAGAGCGCACATGAACCTTTCGCGGCACATACGGCGTTCCCGGGCGGCGGCCCTGGTCGCGGCGGCCTTCCTCTCCCCCGCCGCCCTCGTCGCATGCGGCGGTCAGCACGCAGAGGACGCCGGCGCCTCCGCGGCCACGACGAGTTTCACCGAGCAGGGGGTCACGGTCACGCTCTCGGTGTCCGCCTGGCACGCCTCGAAGGGAACGCTCACCGCGGTCTTCACGCCCGAGCGCAAGGGTTTCCACCTCTACAGCACCGACCTGCCGGCCGGTGGCGTCGAAGGCGTGGGCCGACCGACGGCGATGGCGGTCACCGGTTCCCTCAAGGCGGACGGCAGGCTGGCGGCTTCCGCGGAGGTACGGTCGATCACCGTGCCCGGCGTCGAAACGCCGTTGCCCGTCTACCCGGACGGCCCCGTCACCACCACGCTGCCCGTCAGCGCCGACGGAAACGGGGACGCAACGGTGCTGCTCGGATACGCGAGCTGCAGCACCCAGGACGGCTGTACCATTCCGGTCTCCGACCGCCCGGTGCGCCTGCACGTCACCGGCGACCGCGCGACGTTCCACCCCCACTAGGGGGTGACTTACCGCAAGTCACCCGGCCGCACCTAAGGTGTCCCCCATGCCCAGCGTCCTGGTCGTGGAAGACGACCCCAGCATCCGCCAGTCACTGATCGAGGTCCTGGCGGAACACGGGTACGCCGTACGCAGCTCGGCCGACGGGTTCGGGGCTCTACGGGAGGTCACCCAGACGCCCTTCGACGCGGTGGTCCTCGACCTGGGCCTGCCCGATCTGGACGGAGGGGACGCACTGCGCATGATCCGTGGCATCTCCTCCGTACCCGTCCTGGTGGCCACCGCCCGCGACGACGAGCGGGAAATCATCAGCCTCCTCAACGCGGGCGCCGACGACTACCTGGTCAAGCCCTTCTCCGGCGGACAGCTCGTCGCGCGCCTCTCGGCCGTCCTGCGGCGCACCGCTCACGCTCCCGCCACCGGACCCGCGCCGGGTTCGCGGGGAGCACCGGTGGCACGGGCCGCTCCGGCGGCCGACGCGTTGCACCCCACCACCGTGGGCGACCTCGTCGTGGACCCGGGCGCGCGCACCGCGTACCTGGCCGGCGTGGAGCTGCGCCTCACCCGCCGGGAGTTCGACCTGCTCGCGTTCCTCGCCCGCCACCCCGGCCAGGTGGTCTCCAAACGCCGTCTGCTGACCGAGGTCTGGCGCGAGCCGTACGTCGACGACCAGACCGTCGACGTCCACCTGTCGTCCCTGCGCCGCAAGCTCGGCGAACGGGCGGCGGCCCCGCGCTACCTGCTGACCGTCCGCGGCGTCGGCATCAAACTGGTGGCACCGCGTTGAGGCGTTCACTGGCCGGAGTGGCGCTCGCCGTGACCTCCATGGTCGCCCTCTCCTTCCTCATACCGCTGGCCGCACTGGTGATGTCGCTGGTCAAGGCGCAGGCCGTCACCGCGGCCGAACAGCGCGCCGCCGCCCTGGCCCCCGTCCTCACCCTGACCACGGATCCCGCCGCCCTGCGGGAGTCCGCCGCCAGCCTGGACCCGGCCCAGCAACTGGTGGTTCACCTGCCGGCGGACGCCGGGGCCCTCGGCAGCTCCAAGGCGCCCGCGGCGCTGCTCGAACGGGCGCAGCAGGGGCGGGAGTCCATCTCCCAGGCGGTCCCCGGCGGCTGGATATGCCTGCAGCCGGTGGTGCTCCCCGGCGACCGGGTCGCCGTGATCGAGAACTTCGTGCCTGAGGAGGAACTGACCCACGGGGTCAAGGAGTCGTGGGCGGTCATGTCCTTCCTCGCGGTCGCGCTGATCGGCGGTTCCGTCCTGGTCGCCGACCGTCTCGGCTCGAAGGTCGTCAGGTCGTCGAGGAAGCTCGCCCAGGCCTCGCGCGCACTCGGCCAGGGCGACCTGGACACCCGCGTGGACCCCGTGGGCCCCAAGGAGCTGCGCGACGCGGGCGTCGCGTTCAACGCGATGGCGCACCGGATGACCGAGCTGCTCGCCGTCGAACGCGAACTCGTCGCCGATCTCTCCCACCGGCTGCGTACGCCGCTCACCGCGCTGCACCTCGCATCGGAGCGCATGGAGGGCTCACCCGAGTCGGCCAGGGTCGAGGCGGCCGTCTGTGAACTGGAGGCGGAGCTGCGGGCGATCATCGCCGCGGCGCGCACCCCGCTCGCGGTCGGCCCCATGGGCCAGGGCATGCTCGGCACGGAGCCGTCAGCCGGCCAGGGCTCCGGGGCCGGGGCATCCGGCCCGCGCTGCGAGGCCGCCGACGTGGTCCGCCGCCGTACCGCCTTCTGGTCGGTCCTGGCGGAGCAGCAGAACCGGTCCTGCTCCCTCGACCTGACCCAGGAACCCACGACCGTGGGCCTCTCCGACGACGACGTCGCCGCCGTGGTGGACGCACTGATCGGCAATGTCTTCCGCCACACCGCGCCCGGGACCCCGTTCGCCGTCCAGGTGGTACGCACGGCCCAGGCCGTGGAGCTGGTCGTGGCGGACGGAGGACCGGGCATCCCCGAGCCGGACCTGGCCCTCTCCCGCGGGAGCAGCACCGGTTCCACCGGGCTGGGCCTCGACATCGCCGGACGGGCCGCGACCGCGACGGGCGGCTCGGTGCGCATCGGCTGCGGCCCCCTGGGAGGCGCCCACATCACGGTGTCGTTCGCCCTGGCGGCGCGGGCTCCCGCCGGACGCAGGCCGCGCATCTCCCGCCGCCGGCCGGTCTGGCCGCGCAGGCGGTAGGGCCGCTTCCGCCCCGGTGGGCGGTTCGCGCGTACGCCTCCACGAACGCCGGCGGCTCGACGGCGGCTCGTGGACGTACCGGATCGGCGTCCGCGCATGTACGGAGGCGTTCGGTCAAGGCGCGTTGCGTTCGGCGGCGGTTGATTGCCACTCGCGGCCGATGCCCCGGATCAGGGCCGGGTAGACGCCGAGGTACCGGAAGGGCTTGATGGCTGCCATGTACACGGCGCCGAGGGGACCGTTCGGCTTCACCAGGACGGCCATCTGGCCTCGGTAGCCGCCGGTTCCGTCGGGGACCCAGCCGATGTGCAGCAGGCCGTGCACGGTCCGGTTGCCCATCTCGGCCACCCACTCGTCGTGGGTCTGGTAGACGGAGGTGAAGGGGACCGCGCCGGGGTCCTCGCCCCGGGGGCCCTCGCGGAGGTCTTCGGGCAGTCGGTTCCGGAGCGAGGTCACACGGGTGCCGACCCCGGCACCGGGCTTGTCCCAGCCGAAGAGCCTGCCGAGCTTCCAGCGGATCGCGAAGAGCATCCGCGGGATCGGGGCGGAGACCGGCTCCCCGGTGCCGTGGGTGAACTGGTCCACCAGTCGCGCGAGGTCGTCCGGGCCGCCGGGGGTCGGGAGTGCCCACACGTCTTCGATCCGGAAGTCTCCGGCGATCTCGTGGATCCGCCAGGGGCGGGAGGTGTGCGCGGTTATGGGGAGTCTCATTCGTTGGCCCCTGTCTATACGATGGCGTATAGATCAAGCTAGCACCATCTATACGGCACCGTATAGACGAGGGAGGTACATCATGGGCGTGACGCGGACGCCTCGCGACAAGTGGATCGAGGAGGGGCTCAAGGCCCTGGCCGCCGGCGGCCCGGAAGCCGTGCGGATCGAACCCCTGGCTCAGGCGCTCGGCGTCAGCAAGGGCGGCTTCTACGGGTACTTCGACAATCGGGGCGCGCTGCTCACGGAGATGCTCGACACCTGGGAGCGCAGGGTCAGCGAGTCGGTGATCGAGCAGGTCGAGAGCGGCGGAGGAGACGCGCGGGTCAAGCTGGAGCGCCTCTTCGCGATCGCCTCGTCCGCCGACGGCCCGATGACGGGCGTCGCGGCCGACCTCGCGATCCGCGACTGGGCCCGGCGCGACGAAGGCGTCGCACAGCGCCTCCGGCGCTGCGACAACCGCCGCATGGACTACCTGCGTTCCCTCTTCCGCTCTTTCTGCCCCGACGAGGACGAGGTCGAGGTCCGCTGCATGCTGGCCTTCTCCCTCCGGATCGGCTACCACTTCATCGCCGCCGACCACCCCGGTCGCTCCCGCGCCGAGGTCATGGCCCGGACCAGGCAGTGGCTCCTGCGTTGATGCCGGCCGACTTGGACGCGTCAGGATGGGCGCCCGGCGCCTGGCGGCGGAGCGCAGCCGGGCCACCCGGGGCGAGCGCCATCCGGAAGGCGTGCGGGAGGCCGCCAGGGCCACCGGCGTGCGCTGATCCGCGATGATGTTGACTACTATCGTGGGTAGTTGACATGCGGATCGGCCTGGGGGCTCCTGTGAATGATGCGGTCGAATTGGCGGAGAT
Organism: Streptomyces sp. WM6372; assembly: GCF_001279655.1. NCBI lineage: Bacteria > Bacillati > Actinomycetota > Actinomycetes > Kitasatosporales > Streptomycetaceae > Streptomyces > Streptomyces sp. WM6372. The sequence goes on from NZ_LGDB01000183.1 coordinate 97,103, forward strand.
GATTGCGCAGCTGCGCCGGGAGCTGAGCCTCGCGATGTCCGCCGGCGAGGAATCCGACCTGAAGTTCAAGGCGGAGCGCGTGGAATTGGAACTGACCGTGGGAGTGGAGCGGACCAACGAACCGGGCGTGAAGGTGCGGTTCTGGGTCTTCGACGCCGGCGCCACCGCGAAGCGCTCGGCCACCGTCACCCAGAAGCTGACCCTCACGCTCCAGCCCGTACGGGCGGACGCGCCCGAGCAGATGGCCCTGATCTCCGGGGACGAGCTGGTCGGTGAGCGCTGAGGCGGCCGCCGGACGCGGCGGACTCGACCCGCACCGCATCGCCGAGGTCATCGTCACCACCGCCGCCGGAGGCGGGCGGCGGGGCTCGGGGTACCGGGTCGGCGACACGGCGGTACTGACCGCGTTCCACGTGGTGGCGGGCGCGGCAGAGGTGCTGGTGCGCTTCGACGCCGACCGGCCGGGCCAGTGGGCCGCTACGGCGGAGCTCGCCTGGTCGGATCCCGGAACGGACGTCGCGGTGCTGACCTTTACGGCCGCGCCGGGCGCGGCGCCGGTCCCGTCCGCGCTGTTCGGCCGTATCGGCGACGACCGCCACGCCGTCATCGACGTCCACGCGGCGGGCTTCCCGCTGTGGAAGCGCCGACGCGGCGCCGACGGCAGGCAGTTCCGGGAACTGCACCAGGCCGACGGAACCGTGGCCGCCCTGTCCAACCTGCGCACCGGAACCCTGGAGATCACGGTCCCGGCGGCGGCCGCCGACCCCGACCCCGCGGTATCACCCTGGTCGGGGATGTCCGGGGCCGCCGTGTGGGCCGGGCCGTACCTCGTCGGGGTCGTCGCCGAACACCACCGCGGAGAAGGCCTCGGCCGGCTCACGGCGGTGCGCATCGACCACACCCTGCAGCGCGTCGCCGACAGTGCCCGGACGGAGCTGGCCGCGCTGCTGGCCATCCCCGATCACGCGGCCCTGCCGGACGCCGGCGCCGAGCCGGACGGCCCGTACGCCCCGGGCCCGCCGGCCTCGTCGAAGGTCATCGGGCTGCCGGTCGCGCACGGCCTGGAGCTGTTCAAGGACCGGGCCGAGGCCCGGGACCTGATCGGCCGCCACCTCGCGGACCCGGGCATCCGGATGGTCACGGTCACCGGACGCCGGGGCATCGGCAAGAGCGCGGTCGCCGCCAAGGTCATGGAGCTGCTGGAACGCGGCGAGTGGCCGGGCCACGCCCAGGCGCCGCTTCCGGCGGGCCTGGTCAACCTGAGCACCCGCACCTCCGGGGTCTCCCTCGAACGCCTCTACTTGGACTGCGCCCGCGCCCTGGGCCCCGCGCACGAGGCACGCCTGCTGGAGGTGTGGGCTGCCAACCGCCCCGTGCCGGACAAGATCGATGAGCTGTTCGCCGCGATGGCGGACCGGCTCTTCGTGATCCTCGTCGACAACCTGGAGGACCGGCTCTCGGACGACGGCCGGCTCGACGACGCGGAACTCGACACCTTCTTCGACTGCCTCTTCCGGGCCCGGGGCACACCGAGGCTCCTGGTCACCTCGCAGCTGCCGCTGCGCCTGCCGCCCGAGCTGCGCCGGTTCGCCGCCGAGGTCGAGCTGACCGACGGTCTGCCGCCCGCCGAATCCGTCGCGCTGCTGCGCGAACTCGACCACGACGGCACCCTAGGTGTGGCGCGGCTCTCGGACGAGGAGCTGCTCCGGGCGGCGGTCCGCGTCCACGGAGTGCCGCGCGCACTGGAACTGCTGGTGGGCGCCCTGGCCGACGACACCCTGATGCTGCCGACGCTGGAGGACGTCCTCGACGACTTCACCCTGCGCGGTGATGTGGTCGCCGGCTTGGCCCAGGACCGCCAGCAACGGCTGGGTGCCGACAGCCGCAGCGTGCTCGGCGTCCTCGCGGTGCTGCGCACCCCCGCGCCGCGTGAGGCGGTCGAGTGGATCGCCGGCGGCCTCGATCCCGCCCTCGACGTCACGGCTGCCCTGTCCGGCCTGCTGCGGATGCGCATGCTGTCGGTGGACCGGGGAACCCGCGCCTACGCCCTGCACCCGATGGACGCCGACCTCGCGTACGGCGCCCTGCCGGCCGAAGGCCCGCTGGGGCGAGATGCGCTGGAGCGGCGGGCGGCCGAGTGGTACGCGCGGATCGCCCCGCCCCGCCGGGACTGGCGCACGCTGGACGACGTACAGGCCCACCGGCGCGCATTCGACCACCGGGTGCGGGCCGGGGACATGGACGAGGCGGCGCTGATCCTCGGTGCGATCGGGCAATGGATGGTGTGGCACGGCTCCGTGCTCTCCGCGATCTCGATGCACCTGACACTGGAGGAACGAGTGAACGACGACCGGGCACGACTGGCCCACCTCATCAGCTTCGGGCACGCCCGGTTGAGCGCCGGCCCGCTGCCGCACGCGCTCGAACTCTTCACCGAGGCGGCGGAGGTGGCCGAGCGCATCGAGGACCGTCGCGCGCTCCAAGAGGCCGTGTTCGGCCTCGGCGACGCGCACCGGCAGCTGGGGCGCCTGGAGGACGCGACGGGGTCGCTGGCCCGGGCCGGTGAGCTGGCCCGGGAGAACGGCGATGCCGAAGCGGAGGCCCACGCGGTCCTCAGTCTCAGTCTCACCCACAGCACCCTCGGCGACGGGGAGGCGGCCCTGGCGGGCGCCGACCGGCTGGGCGAACTCGCCGCGGCCACAAGCGATCAGCTCACCGAAGCCCGCTCCTGGAACGCCCGCTTCACGGCCCTGCTGACCCTGGGCCGCTGGGAGGAGACCATCGCGGCGGGCGACCGGGCCGTACGCGCCTACGCGGCCGCCGGCGTCCAGGAGGCGACGGACTACGCGCTGAACGCCAAGGGCGTGTCCCTGCTCGCCCTGGGCCGTCCCGAGGCGGCCCTGGCCTGCCTGGAGGAGGCGCTGCGCGCGGCATCGGCCATGGAGAACCCGCGGACCGAGGGCGTCGTCCTCTACAACACGGCCTGGGCACAGTGGACCCTGGGCCGGTACGGGCAGGCCGTCGAGGCGGCCGAGCGTTCGGCCGCCTCCCTGCACCGCGCCGGGGCCGCCGAGGCCGCGGCGGCGCGGGCCCTCGCCGAAGCGGCCCGCGCCTGGCTGGTGCCCGCTGCGCGTACGGCGGCCGATGCCCTGGACCGGGCTGCGCAGGGCGCCGGCGGCAACGTGGAGATGGTCCGCCCGGCCTGGCTGACCGCGCAGGCCGAGTACCTGCGCGACCACGCCTGACGGCGCTCCGCCGAACTGCCCCGTGCAGCCCGATCGGTGGCGTTCGGCTCCTCGGAGACGCGCCGGCCCGCCGCCCGTGAGGACGGCGGGCGGCCCCGTGTACCGGTGACGGACGTACGGGAGCCGGGTGCGCGGGAGGACGGTGGGGTGCTCAGGCGCCCGGGATGACGGAGTTCCAGCCGTTCTCCAAGAGGTCGAACGCGCGGGCGACGGCCTGACGAGGGTCGCCCTGCCCCCGGGCGGCCTGGGGGGCCTCCAGGGCGAAGTGGGCGAGGGCGACGCATGCCGGGTCGTCGGCGGGAAGTCCGCTCTCATCGGCAATGACACGGGCGAGCGCGGCTTCGTGGCGGAGCCACATGCGCTGGGCGTAGTCGCGCAGGGCGGGGGTGTTGTCCACCAGTTCGAGGAACGCGGTGAAGTGGGTGTCGCCGCCCGCTGTCGCGGTGCGGCGGCGCAGCGCATGCTCGCGCAGGGCAGCGGGGATGGACCGGCCCGGGGGGCGCTCGCGTACGGCGGCCACCAGCAGGGCTTCCTGGTCGGCGTCTTCGTCGAAGACGAGGGCTTCCTTGACCGGGAAGTGTTTGAACAGCGTGGTGGTGGACACGTCGGCGGCATCGGCGATCTCGCGGATGCCGACCTGCTCGTACCCGCGCTCCAGGAAGAGTCGCAGGGCCGCGTCGGCCAGGGCCTGGCGGGTGGCGGCCTTCTTGCGTTCACGCCGCCCCGTCGGCGCCGTCGGCGGGATGCCGGCCGCCGTGTCACTCACGATGTCGCTCATACGAGGAGCCTACCGCTTGGGTTGCCCAACTACAAAAGTTGAGTCGTTGCACTTATTGGGTTGGTGTGCTCTTCTGAAGCCCTTCCGAGTGCCACGAACGGAGCAACCCCATGGAGACCACCCCCCGCATCGCGATCATCGGAGCCGGCCCCGGCGGTTTGATCTGCGCCCGCGTCCTGCAGCAACACGGCATCACCGCGACCGTCTACGACCTGGATAGGTCCCGCACCGCCCGCGACCAGGGCGGCACCCTCGACATGCACCCCGACTCCGGCCAGCGAGCCCTGGGCGAGGCCGGACTCCTGGATGCCTTTCTCGCCCAGGCCCGCCCGGAAGGCCAGCAGATGCGCCTGGTCAGCCGCGACGGCCGCATCCTGTTCGACGCCCTCCCGCCCGAGGCCGATCCGGCCGAGGGCAATCCGGCCGAGGGCGATCCGGCCGAGGGCAATCCCGAGATCGACCGCGGACAGCTGCGCGACCTCCTCCTCGACTCCCTCACGCCGGACACCGTGCGCTGGGGGCACAAGCTCACCCGGGCCGAAGCCCTCGGCGACGGCATCCACCGCCTGCACTTCGCAGGAGGCACGAGCGCCGACGCCGACCTCGCCATCGGAGCCGACGGCGCCTGGTCCACCGTGCGCCGCCTGGTATCCGACGCGACGCCCCGCTACACCGGCGTCACCTTCGTCGAAACCGGCCTCGACGACGCCGACACCCGCCACCCGCGCCTCGCCGAACTCACCGGCCAGGGCACCATGATGGCCCTCGACGACAACCGGGGCTTCGTCGCCCAGCGCAACAGCCGCGGCCACATCCGCATCTACATCGGCATGCGCACCGACCTGGACTGGCACCGGCACGCCGGCCTCGACCTGACCGAGACCGCCGCCGTACGCGCAGCCCTCGGCCGGGAGTTCGCCGGCTGGAGCCCGGACCTGCTCGGTTTCATCACCGACGCCGACTCCGGCTACACCAACCGCCCCCTGTACGCCCTGCCCGTCCCCCACACCTGGACCCACACTCCCGGCGTCACCCTCCTCGGCGACGCCGCCCACCTCATGTCGCCCTTCTCCGGCATGGGCGCCAACCTCGCCATGCTCGACGGCGCCGACCTCGCCCGAGCCATCATCGAAGGGCGCACCATCGACGACGCCGTCCGCGCCTACGAAGCCACCCTGCTGCCCCGCTCCATTCAGGCCGCCGAAGGCGCCGCAGAGGGAATCGACAGCGCGTTCGCCCCCGACAGCGCCACCATGACCCTCGCTCACATGACGCAACACCACTGACGTCGACCGCGGCGGCGCCCCGAAACGACAGCCGTACCGCCATCGCCACCCCCACCCCGAAAAGGTGTTCGCGCCGCGGCCGTTGCCCCTGGTGTCCAGGTGACCCGGCCCGAATGATGGGGCCAAAGTATGACAAGGACGATATGGCTGGATCGCATGGTGGACGGGCAGGGGCGGATCGGGCTGAATGGATGGCGTCCACTGGTGGGCCACCGGAAAGCGAGGGGGATCATGACCGGAAGCGCTGGAAAGCCCGGAAAGGAACAGGTCCAGGCCAGGGTTCAAGAGATCCAGGAGGTTTTCGCGCGCAAGCAGGCACAGAGCAGGGGCCTGGAAGCGGGGCTCGACCTGGAGGGGTCCGTGCGCCGGGCCATGGAAGCGAGGGCGCTGCCGGCCGTGGTCGTGGACGAAGCGATCCGGGCCGAGCTGCGCGGAACCGATCCGCAGTCCCTGGACGACGGCCCGAACATCTGGTGCGAGCTCTACGGATTCCTGGACCTGGGGTACAAGATCCACCTGAACCCCTACGCCGTCGCCATGGTCACGAGCGCCGCATCGGCTCTTGAAAAGGTCCTGGGCGACGCCGTCGAGGACTTCCCTGAACTCGACGCGCTGTTCATCCCGTTGCTCGCCGCCATCTACGCCGAGGGAGAAGCGATCGGCGATGTCGCCCAGATCAACGGCTCGGTCGTACTGATCGGGGTGATCCCCGACCCGGTCCCCGTACCCTTCCCCGACAACTAGCAGGTGTCCTGGCGCGCGGGGCAGCCACCGGGCCGGGTGGCTGCCCCGCGGTGCGGTCAGGTCACCGCTGGAACATCGCGTCCGACCCCGATCGCGGCCCGCGAACGTGCGCTGCGGGACCATCGCGGGGGCATCGCCGGTCAGGCGGGCGGGACCCCGAACGGCATTCCGGAGAGGTAGTGCGTGCCCAGGGCCGCGTGATGGTCCGCGTTCCCGAGGTGCTCGTCCCGTCGGAATTCCGGAGCGGCCTTGATCTGTTCCTTCGTACGGTCCACGTAGACCTTCTCCGCCGCATGGTCGATGCGGGTCACCAGGCCGGCCGGCAGCAGGACCTCCTTGCCGAGGATCCACACTCCGGTGTCGACGACCAGGTAGGCGTCGGTGACCTCGTCGGAGTGCTTGTCGACCTTGCCGATCCTGCCGTCGAGGGCCTCGACCCCGTAGCCGGTGAGGTCGGCCGCCAGGTAGTCGACGCCGGCGCGGTAGGCCCACACGTTCTCCGTCATGCGAAACAACTCCTTCGATCGATCGGACTGTGGTCCCTCCCCCTCAGCGGCCCGGAGGCGGAGGAGTCCCCGTCGGTGGCGCGCCTGCCCCGAGATCCGCGGCTCCACTCCCCCACCCGCCTCCACTCGCCCGCTCCCACTCCCACTTCCACTCCCCCGCCCCCGCGCCCGTCGCCCCGCTCCGAGAAAAACCGCGTTCCCACCGTTTGCGCCGCCGGAGACCGGCCATAAGCGTGGTCATGGGAGTCCGTGGCGGTGAGCGGCACGGGTTCCCGAGCGGGCCCGAGCCGCGTGGTGGCATCCCCCCGCCATCACGCGGCCGGCGCGCTCCTCCACACGCAGCCAGGCAGCGCGGCCGGAAGCGGACCGGCCCGCCTCGGGGCGCGGCCGGCTGTCATCCGGCGCGGCCCGCTGCCCCCGGCCCGGCTTCGAGGGCGGCCAGGACCCGGTCGGGGGTCAGGGGCAGTTCCCGCAGCCGCCGGCCGGTGGCGTGGCACACGGCGTTGCCGATCGCCGCGGCCGTGCCGACGATGCCGATCTCCCCGATGCCCTTGCTGCCCATCGGGTTGAGGTGCTTGTCGTGCTCGTCGATCCAGTGGGCCTCGATGGCGGGGACGTCGGCGTTGGCCGGCACGTGGTAGGCGGCCAGGTCCCGTTCCGCGAAGTCGCCGAACGCCGGGTCGAGCTCGCTGTGTTCGGTGAGCGCCATGCCCAGCCCCATCACCATCCCCCCGATCAACTGGGAGCGGGCGGTGAGCGGGTTGAGGATGTGGCCGGCGGCGAAGACGCCGAGCAGCCTGCGGACGCGTACCTCGCCCGTGACGGTGTCGGCCTGGACCTCGGCGAAGTGCGCCCCGAACGAGTGGCGCGCGTACGGGGACTTCTGCTTCGCCGACTGGGTGGTGTCGGCGGACGCGGAGAGCCCGGCGGCGGGCAGCGGCCCGTGGTGCCGGGCCAGCCGGTCGGTCAGCGCGGTGCACGCGTCGTGCACCGCCCAGCCCCAGGACGCCGTTCCGGTGGAGCCGCCGGCGACCGGGCCGGGCGGCAGCGCGCTGTTGCCGATGGCCAGCGAGACGGCGTCCAGCGGGACGTGCAGGGCGTCGGCGGCGACCTGGGCCAGGACCGTACGGGCGCCGGTGCCGATGTCGGTGGCGTTGACCTCGACCAGGTAGCTCCCGTCAGGGCGGGCGTGGGCCCGGGCTCCCGAAGGGGCGATGTACACGGGGTAGGTGGCGGCGGCCACACCGGTCCCGAGGAGGAGCGGCCCCTCGCGGCGGGGCGGCCGGCGGCCGGCCCAGCCGAAGCGGCGTGCGCCTTCGCGCAGGCACTCCACGAGGTGGCGGGTGCTGAACGGGCGTCCGCTGTCGGGCTCGGTCGCCGGGTCGTTGCGCACGCGCAGCTCGACGGGGTCCATGCCGAGGGCGTCGGCCAGCTCGTCCATGGCCGACTCCAGGGCGTACATGCCGGGTGTTTCGCCCGGGGCACGCATCCAGGAGGGCGTGGGCACGTCGAGCGCGGTGACGCGGTGGGTGGTGCGGCTGTCCCGGACGGCGTACATGACCCGGGCCGGTACGGCGGCCTGTTCGACGAACTCGCGGACCTGCGAGGTGTGCGTGGTGACCTCGTGGGTGAGGGCGGTGAGGGTGCCGTCGGGGCGGGCGCCGAGCCGGAGGTGGTGCAGGGTGGGCGCGCGGTGTCCGACGGTGGCGGCCATGTGCTGTCGGGGCAGGGACAGCGTGACGGGGCGTCCGCAGTGCCGGGTGGCCATCACGGCGAGGACGACGTGGGGGCGCGGTGTGCCCTTGGAGCCGAATCCGCCGCCGACGTGTTCGGCCAGGACGGTGATCTGGTGCTCCTGCAGCCGGAACAGCCCGGCCAGGACGTTGCGCACCACCGTGGTGCCCTGGCACGAGTCGTAGACGGTGAGGTGGCCGCGTTCGGCGTCCCAGTCGGCGGTGGCGGCGTGTGGCTCCATGGCGTGGTTGTGCAGGGGCGCAACCGTGTAGCGGACGTCGACGCGTACGGGCGCGGCGGCGAACGCCGCGTCGGGGTCGCCCTGTTCGCGGTGTGCGGGGTAGCCGCCGTTGACCACCTCGGGGGTGTACAGGCCGGGGTGCCCTTCGCGCAGGGTGACGTCGTGCGGCTCGCTCTCGTACGTGACGCGCACGGCGTCGGCGGCGGCCCGCGCCCCCTCCAGGGTGTCGGCGATGGCCAGGGCGACGTACCAGCCGCGGTGCGGTACCCGCAGGTCCTGGAGGAGTTGCAGGGTGGGGTCGTCCGAGGGGCCCAGGCGGGGTGCGTCGTAGGGGGTGAGGACGCCCAGTACGCCGGGCAGGGCCAGGGCGTCGGCGGTGTCGACGGCGGTGATCCGGCCGCGGGCGACGGTCGCGGGCACCGGCCAGGCGTAGGCCCGCAGGGGCAGGTGCTGTTCGGCTGCGTAGCGGGCGGCGCCGGTCACCTTCTCCCGGCCTTCGCGCCGCGGGACGGAGGTGCCGAGAGCGGCGGCTGTGGCGGCCGGGGAGGCGGTGGATTCGAGGGTGGCGGAGGTCGGGCTCATCAGGGTCCTGTTCCTGGTCGGTGGCGCCGCTGGTGTGGTCACCCCCTAGGGCGTGGCGGGGGAACCGGGGTGTGTGCCGGCCAGCTCGGCGATGGCGTCGCAGGCGAGGTTGCGGGCGAGCGGGATCTTGTACGCGTTGTCGCGCAGGGGCCTCGCCTGCGCGAGTTCGGCGTCGACGGCCGCGCGGACGGCGTCGGGGTGCGGTACGGCGCCGGTGAGCCGGGCCTCGGCGGTGGTCGCGCGCCAGGGCCGGTGGGCGAGGCCGCCGAAGGCGAGGGCGACCCGGCGCACCCGGCCGTCGTCGGGGTCGAGGTCGAGGACGACGGCGACCGAAGCGAGGGCGAAGGCGTACGAGGCGCGTTCGCGGGCCTTGCGGTAGAGGGAGACGGCGCCCGGCGCGGCGGCGGGCAGGATCACCGCCGTGATGATCTCCCCGGGGCGGATGACGGTGTCCTGCTCGGGCCGGTCGGCGGGCAGCCGGTGGAACTCGGCGGCCGCGACGGTACGGGTGCTGTCGGCCGCGCCGTACAGCTCGACTTCGGCGTCCAGCGCGGCGAGCGCCACGGCCATGTCCGAGGGGTGGGTGGCGATGCAGTGCTCGGAGTGTCCGAGTACCGCGTGGTCGCGGTGGAGGCCGTCGAGGGCCCCGCAGCCGCTGCCGGGCTCGCGCTTGTTGCAGGGTTTGGAGAGGTCCTGGAAATAGCCGCAGCGGGTGCGCTGGAGCAGGTTGCCGCCGGTGGTGGCGACGTTGCGCAGCTGGCCGGAGGCACCGGAGAGCAGCGCCCGGCTGAGGAGCGGGTAGCGGGTGCGCACCAGCGGGTCGGCGGCCAGGTCGGTGTTGCGTACCGTCGCGCCGACGCGCAGGCCGCCGTCGGGAAGCTCGCGGATCTCGTCCAGCGGCAGGCGGGAGACGTCGATGAGGGCGCCGGGGGTCTCGACGCCGAGTTTCATCAGGTCCACGAGGTTGGTGCCGCCGCCGAGGTAGCGGGAGCCGGGGTGGGCGGCGTAGGCGTCGGCCGCCGCTTGCAGGCTGGTGGCGCGTACGTAGGCGAAGGGCTTCACGCGGTCACCTCCGCGCCGGTCGCGGTGGCCTCGGCGTGGGCTCCCGCATCGGCGACGGCGCGGACGATCGCCGGGTAGGCGCCGCAGCGGCAGAGGTTCCCGCTGAGCCGTTCCCTGATCTCCTCGGAGGTCAGCACGGCGGGGCCGGGTGCCACCGCGGCCGCGGCGGCGGTGACGTGCGAGGGGTGGCCGGCGGCGGCTTCGCGGAGCGCGCCGACCGCGGAGCAGAGCTGGCCGGGGGTGCAGTAGCCGCACTGGAAGGCGTCGTACTCCATGAAGGCGCGCTGGAGCGGGTGCAGGGCGCCGTCAGGGCCGGCCAGGCCCTCGACCGTGGTGATCTCGCAGCCGTCGAGGGCCACGGTGAGCAGCAGGCAGCTGTTGGCGCGCCGACCGTCGACCAGGACGGTGCAGGCACCGCACTGCCCGTGGTCGCAGCCCTTCTTGGCGCCGGTCAGGTCCAGGTGCTCGCGCAGGGCGTCGAGCAGCGTGACCCGGTGGTCCAGGTCGAGGTCGTGGTGGACCCCGTTGACGCGGAGGGTCACAGGGGAGCGGGCGGCCCCGGCGAGCGCGTCGTCCGGCGAGCGCGGCGCCGGTCCGGGGCCGCCGTCGGATGCCGGCCGGTGGGCGGGCGGGTCGGTTGCGTGGGCCACGACGAGCTCCCTTGACGTCCGTTGGGGGAGGGAATGTCCCTTCGACTGCCCAGCCTGACCCCTCGCACGCCCGAGCGCGGCGCACGCCCCCGCCTGCCTCCCCCGTACGGCCCACGGCCGGGAGGGGGACTGCGTGCAGGCCGCGCGATCCGGTTGATGCAGTCCTACGACGTCCACGAGCGTGTCCGGAGCCCGTGGATGCCGCTCCCGTTCCAGCGCGCCATCGGCGCGCCGACCACGCTCCGCAAGCTGCCGGGACGCCGAGACCGACGTCGTGACCGAAGCCAGAGGCGAGCGAAGGCGGAGGTCAAAACGGAACCGGCAGCCCGGCCTCTCGCAGCTGGGACAGGGCTTTGGACATGCATTGCCGCACAGTCCTCCCATCAGCACGCATGCCATGCTCCAAGGGACCCCCACTGGCGGCGAACGTCCACGCCGGCGCGTTGTCGGCCACCCTCTCGGCGTCCACCCTGATCATGGCGTTCACGCCCCGCTCACCCAGCCATTCCAGGATGAGGAGCGTCACGTCCTCGATGCCACCATCCTGGTCGCTGTTTGACCAGCGGCCCTGATTTCCTGTCATTGCCCAGACCCTACCGAGGAGTCCGAATCAGTCGGCACAGAGGTCGGGTCGGGCGGGCTTCCACCCAGCCTCAGCAGCAGTGGTCAGCTTGTGACCAGGCAGAAGGGATGCCCAGCAGGGTCAGTGAGGACCCGCCATCGCTCATTTGGCTGGTGATCCGGTTTGCCCGCACCCAGTTCCAGCAGTCGGACCTCGGCCTCATCCAGGTCGTCCACCTCGAAGTCGAGGTGGAACTGCTGGGGCAGGCTCTGATCGGGCCAGCCGGGAGCACGATAAGGGTCGACCCGTTGGAATCCGATGAAGAGGCCGTCCTCACGGCTGAGACCGGCGAAGTCGGCATCGGACTTCGGGTGAGGTTCGAGGCCGGTGGCTTGCTGATAGAACGCCGCCAGAGCCAGCGGATCAGGGCAATCGAGCGTTATCGCGGTCAACTTCATCTGCAGGGGCATGGCATGGCACCTCCGGGACCGATCGATGGACCTTGGTGATGCACACCTTAGACGCGGCCGGCCGGCATGGGGGCCCGACAGGGTCCACTCGGTCCGACCGCGCCTGATCACCATCAGCTCACCCAAGCAGCGCACACCATCCGGCTCTTGCGGCACTCCGAGGGACGCTCCTCACCTTCGCCACCGACGCCTACGCCTGCGCCTGCGCCTCGCCGGTCGCGCGTCATGGCGGCGCAGCTCGTCGTCAGCGCGCCCAGGGCAGTGTCACCGCCTCGACCACGGTGTCGTTGAGCAGCGCTTCGATGAGGACGGGAGGGCCCACGACCTTGGTACCCCACAGGTCGTAGTCGGTGCACAGAGCCCATGAGCGGTCCTCGGCCCAGAAGTTGGACGGGCTGAAGCCGGCCACGGGGTTGTCGTAGAGGATCTCGGCATCGCCGAGACGACCGGCTTGCACATGGAGGTTGTCGAAGTCGGTGACCCTGAGCATCAGCGGGTTGTAGTAGGCCAGGCACGGGGTGTCCGGCCCCGCGGGACTGTGCTCGGTGAGGATGGCGACCAGCCGGTTCCAGGTCGTACGGTCCAGGCTCCCCTCGGTGGGCGGAGCGATGCCGAGCGGCCGGCTGCCGTCCTTCTTGGCTTTCGGAAAACAGCGGTAGGAGGGCAGCAGCCCTTCCGGCACGACGGGATCACCGGTACGGAGGGCGAGTTCCGCCCAGCGCAGCCGCCGCCAGCCGCTGCCGGGGGGCTCGGCGCGGCCCAGGCCGCCCCCCGTGGCGACGCCTACTTCGAGGTCGATGCCGGCAAGGGCGTCGGGCTTGACGGTTCCGTCCGCCAGACGCGCCTGACGGTACTCGTGGTACGACACCTCGGTCGGACCGTCCTCGTGTTCGTACATGGCGTTGAGGACCCAGACGGCCTCGGGCATCGCCGGCGGCATGAACCCGGTCACGCCGTCGCCGCACAGCTCCAGCAGCCAGTCGGTGGTACCCGACGCCGCGAGCGGCCACAGGGCTGACAGCAGGTTCGTTTCCTCGGGCATGCCGCTATGGTCCCCCAGCGGAAACCACCGGCCACGTTCGGGGCCGGACGCTTCGCCGCCACTCCGCTGCATGGGCACGTTCCCCCGTGGGGGGTTGGGGCTTCCTACCGCCACCCACCATGCGTCACACCGCGGTTCTGCCGGGCCACCGGCGGTACTCCTCGCGGCCCTTGATCGGGCGACCGGCTCCGGCTCCTATGGTCAGATCCCATCTCCCTCGCGTAATGTTCATTTCACGCTATTGGCTATTACACCCCAGGGGGCGGGCGGCGATGCCGGACACCAGGATCAATGAGCTCGTGCGGATGTGGATCGACGGCTGGGTCGTCTCCCGCGGCAGCTCGGACCCGATCGACGAGCCGTGGGGGTGGACGATCGACGTCGGGCAGCCCAAGCACGTTGCCCGGCACGTACTGCCGGAGCCCTCCGAGGGCGATGTGCGCAAGATCGTCGCCGCGACGAGCGCGCCCGGGACGTGGCTGAAGCTGTTCGCCGAGGACCAGGCGGTCCTGCCCTGGGTCGGACCGGGCTGGCGGATCGACAGCCCCGGCTTCCTGATGGTCTGTCACCTGGCACCGGAGCGCCCTGAGGTGCCGGCCGGATACACCCTCACCAGTTGGACGCGGGGCGACGTCAGCCGGGTGCTCGTCCGCACGCCCGCCGGGCATTTCGCGGCGCGGGGGCAGATCGCACAGGCAGGCGCCCATGCCGTGGTCGACCAGGTCGAGACCGCTGCCGAGCACCGGCGGAAGGGCCTCGGCGGCCTGGTGATGCGCACGCTGCAGAGCACCGCGTACGAGGCCGGTGCAAGGACGGGCATCCTGGTCGGCACGCCCGAGGGCCGGGCGCTCTACTCCTCGCTGGGCTGGACCCCGTGCGCCCCGATGGCGAGCCTCTGGTACGAGCCGTCGGATGCCGCCGAGTGATGACTGGGCGTCAGCCGCCGCTCCTCCCCCCGGCCTCGTCGACGCGTAGTCCGTCGTAGGCCGGTTCGGGCTGGAGGTCGCGTTGCAGTTCGCCGGCACCTCTTCAGCCTGCTCCCTACGGTCTGGCTCGGGCGCGTGCGAAGACCGTCTCAGGGCACCTGGCCACGTCCTGGGTGACCGGCCTGCGCTAGCTTCGCCCCCATGAACTCATTGGCACAGATCTATGACCGAGAGTTTCGCGTGCGCGGCCTGCGCGAGCAGGGGTGGGGCCGGGGACTCATGGCCGCGGCCGCCCTCATCTGGCTCTGGGTGGGCTACCTGCTCGTCTTCCCCTTCAGCATCGACCGGGGCGAGCGGTTCAAGCCCATCGAGTGCGAGTCCCGCGCCTTCCACCAGGACAGCGACCACGCGGTGTCGTACCTCACGGACGAGGGCGAGCGCTGCGACGCCGAACGCGACTGGGGACCGATACTCGCCGCCCTGCTCCTCTCCCTCCCGCTGGCCTCGCTCGGCACCGGCTTGTACGCCTCCGGCACGGCGGCGGTCCGCACCGCCAAGTACGCTGCCGAGATCACCCGCCTGAACGCCACCAAGGAGGTCTGAGCGGGGGCACGGCGAAACCCGCGCCGCACCCGGGCCGGTGTGAAGCCGGGCTGGGCGAGGCACCCGAGGCCACCAGACGGCACGGGGTGCAGGCCCGGAGCCCGTCGGGCACCTGCCAGGCAGCCCGGCGCCCCGGGGCGGCTGCCGCGCCGGCACCACAGGGCCGGGAGCCACGCCCCGGTACCCGGACGACGACTCCCCCGCACGCACCGAGCGGCCTGTCCCGCCGCATTCTCGGCCTGCGAAGATCCGGAGACGCGCCAGGGCCCCGCGCCCGACCCCAGCCTCGACCCCGCGGCCTGCCCAGACGATCTCCAGCCCAGCCCAGCCGCAAGCAGGCCAAGCGCGTCATCCCGGCGGCCCCGCCCGCTACTTCAACGCCGTCACCAGCTGCCACCGCCCGCGAACGCGAACAAGATGGATCAGCGGCCGGCATGCACGACAAGGACGGTCGGGCATCGGTCGCCTTCTGGCCAGTCTCGGCGCCCGGACTCAGGATATCCGTGCGCAATACACAGGCATCGTCGCGCGAGAGCCGGTGCGGGCCGAACGAATGTGTCATGACCAGCCGGAAGCCCGGCGGAACAACCGGACGGCCTACCGGCCACAGCCCTGCACCGGGCCATGAGGGCCCGTCGGCACTGAATGTGTGGATCAGAGGGAGCCTGCCCCCGGACGCGTGCTCGGAGCGCCGGATGGGAGCTTGATCGGGAATCACGGGCACCACCACTACCAGCGGCTTTCATGCAATTCGTACGGCCGGGCACCAGCCCGACTGCCCCACCGGCATGTCCGAAAACCTCGCGAATCGGAGTTCCGAACTCCGGAATCAAGTCGTCTTGAATCAGCCGCTGAGCCCCACTGAGAGGTCCGGGCCATACATGTAATCTCGTCCGGGCGCCAATCTCAGAGATCGAGCCATCGAACGGGAAGGATCTTTCCATGTCGAATGACGGTAAGCGCGACTTACTGAAAAAGGCCGGCCTGACGGCTGCTGCGACCGTCGCGGCACTCACTCTCAGCGCAGGTGCGGCAAGCGCCGCATCATCTCCGGAGAACGAATCAGGGGCCACTGCACAGATCTCGGAAAACAGCGCCTTGGGGTTGGCCATCGCGCGTGTACTCAGCGATGACCCGACATCCACCCCGTCCGGCTACTTCAACAGCTAGTGGAACCATCCGGACCGTACTGAGTGATTTCCGCGCGGCACCGCTTCAAGGTGCCGCGCGGACTCAATCCACCACCAGCCTAGGAGCTCGGGATGCGCAGCCTTCCGATCGTAAGCAAAAGCGACACCAGTACGGAATGGCCCACCATCGAGGTGACGACCGGGGCACTTGCCGATCCGAACTGGAAACCTCTGCCGTTCGTGGAATTCGTTGTAAAACTTCACAGTAGGTGTAATCTCGCCTGCGACTACTGCTACGTGTACGAAATGGGCGACTCGACATGGAAAGACCAGAGCAAGGTCATGTCGAAATCCACCGTAGACCAAACGGCCGTTCGCCTGGCCGATCACGTCAAGGCCCATCGCGACGAACTCAAGGTCGTGAAAGTGGTACTGCACGGGGGCGAACCACTCTTGGCCGGGCCGGATATGATCCGCTATCTGGCGCAGAGGTTTCGGGCAGAAATACCCGATGGAATTGACGTCGATTTTCGCGTCACGACGAATGGCACCCTTCTCGACGACACCATGCTGGAAGCGCTCCACGCGTCGGGAATCAAGGTGTACATCAGCCTGGACGGAAGCCAAGAAGACAACGACCGCCATAGGAAGTACGCGAACGGGCAGGGCAGCTTCGCCGCCGCAGTGCGAGGCATTACGGCTCTGCGCGAAGATCCCTACGGCGACCTGTTCTCAGGGATGCTGTGCACCGTTAACCTCGAGAATGACCCGGTGGAAACGTACGACACCTTGGTTTCATTTGGGTCGCCCATGGTCGACTTTCTGCTCCCTCACGGAAACTGGACCCAGCCTCCGCCGTTCTGGTCGGGCGATCAGGGTGGGACACCCTACGCCGATTGGCTCATACCGATATTCGACCGTTGGTATCGCGCCGAATCCAAGCCCACATCCGTCCGAATCTTTGACGAAGTGTTGGCCCTGATCCTTGGCGGCCAGAGCCGGGCGGAAACCGTGGGACTGAGCCCGTTCCGCTCGCTCACGATCGACACCAACGGGTCAATCGACTTCTGCCATCAGCTCAAATCCGCCTATTCAGGCGCCCAGATCACAGGTTCACACATAGATCGGGACTCGATCGATTCGCTCATGCTGCATCCCGGCGTGGTCGCCCGCCAGCGGGGTACGGAAGGACTCTGCGACACTTGCAACGCCTGCCCCATACGCAACGTATGCGGTGGCGGCCTCTACGCCCATCGCTACAAAAAGGGAACCGGCTACCTCAACCCATCCGTCTACTGCGCGGACCTGAAGCGCCTCATCTTGCACATAAACGAAACCGTGCTCGCAGACATCAACGCACTCCTGCGTTAGGTGGGCGAGGGCCCCCGGCCGGCAGCCAGCGAAAACGCCCGCCCGACCACGCGGAATGGTGGGGACGTGGATCCGTACCGCTACGGAGATCGTCACCCAGCAGCCACAACCTGGCCGGCCATGACCTGGGGAGGATTGGGCAGCAGTGACGCGAGGCTGTCCCGGACGAAGTCTGCCGCCCTCTTCACCGACTCCTCGGCCCCGGCTTGGTCTTCGAAGACGCTGGTGGAGATCATCGCTCCTCCCCCCACGTCAACCCAGTAGTAGGCCACGAATCCGGGGACTTGGCGGAGGAGGGGCACGAATCCCTCGTCCACTCGGCGTCCCGCCTCGGCAGGATCAGTCACCCCTTCATACCGTCGAACCACTGCGTACATGGCTGATCTCCTCATGGGTCCCAAGGTCACCTGGCGCGAAACGACATACCCCCACCGCGGGTCTTTCGCCCGCCGGGCGTCCGGAAGGCACCCGGACAGGCGCATCATGCAACCGGATTTCAGGGGCTCGCTCCCTTGCTCGCGGTGACCCACTCGATGACCGTGTTGACGGCGCCCGTCGCCTGCTGGATCTCCGCCATGCTGGTGGCGATGAGGGTGTTGTCGTTCTGGTCGAGACCGCTCAGGCAATCCTGACTGCTCTTGGCCACCATCGTGGTGAACGTCGTCCAGCTCGGCCGGCTCCGAGGATCTGGGACGGGGAAGTAGGCGTTGGCGTCCCGCGCGACCGTTCCGAACTCGTCGCAGATCGGGCGGAGCCGGGACAGGATCAGCGCGTCGCCGTCCGCGGACTGCTTCGCTTCCGCCCCGAGATCACCCAGCTGTCGGAGGACGGCGTTGTAGCGGACCAGCAGGTCCCGCCCACCGAGGCCGTACCAGCTTGCCGCCTGCACCGACGCTTCCTGCGCGGCGAGCCTCGGATGCTGGGCGGGTTTCGGGGACGCCGCTTCCCCGCTGTTCCCCCGAGGTTCCGGGAGGGACAGAAGTGCTGCGGGAACCCCGACGGCCCCGGCGCACAGCACCCCTACGACCAAGCGGCGCAGGACCGGCCCCCGGGACTCCCTCCCGGCCGGTGCGGAGGTCGGAGGGCGTGTCCCTCGTCCAACCACCCTCCGGGCGACGGAGATGACCGCGGCCGAGGCGATGGCCTCAACGGTGACGAGGACGAGGAGGATACCGAGCAGGTACTGGAAGGCTTGCCAGGTCGCGACGGGTCGCCAGTCACAGGCAGGCGTGAACGTGCTGATGGTCTGGATGCAACCGTCCGACGCGGACAGCACGAATACGCCGCCGTAGCCCACCAGCACGGCTGCGTGGGCTGCGACGAGCGCGGCGATCAGCTGGTAGCGGTCGACGAGCAGGCTTGCGACAAGGGCTGCGACCAGAGCTCCCATCAGAAGGGCTGCGCACACCCCGTCTTGGAACAGGAGGGCCCCGGCGATTCCTCGGAGCCGGACCGGCGGCTGCCACGTGTGCATGTAGCCCTTCACGCCGGCGACGCCGGCCCAGCACAGAACACCACCGAGTATTCCCGCGAGCAGCACGCGACGCAGCGGTGGCAGCGGTGCGGCGGGGACCGCCGATTCCTCGATGTCCGGTGCGGCGCGACGGGCCCAGCCCGAGGACAGCTGGTGAACCGTCCAGGCCGGCAGCGGCACCACCCACAGCCCGGCGACCGCCGGCAGCGCAAGCGGAACGGCGACCGTGGTGCCCAGCAGCGCCACCGCGCGTTCGGTCGCGGTGAGGATCGCGGTGTACTGCCCGGCCGGATCCACCGGTAGCCCTTCGGTGCCCGGTCCGACGACGTTGGCCAGCAGCCCCGGTACGTTCGCGAGGACCACGCCGAAGTCCTGCCACCACCAGAACCACGCGCACAGCGCCAGGCACGCCCCCGCTACGACCAGGATCATCGGCGGATGGATCGTCCGACCGCGCCAGACCGTGGCCCACAGGTGGGAACACTGGGTGACCCACCAGGCGAACGCCAGTCCCGCGAGCACCACGAGCACCACCATCACGGGCTCGCCGGGCATCCACCGGTTGACCGCGATCCGGACCCCGAACAGTTCACCGACCGCCATCCCGATGCCCAGCCAGAGGCCCGCCCATGCCCCGGAGAGCCTGCGTCGCCCGGTCAGCAGCCGGTGAACCACCGAACGCCACAGAGCGATGCCCGCGACTCCGGTCACCAGTGCGGCAGGCGGGAGCGCCATGACCAGATCCCACACCCACTGACCCGCCAGGCCGGAAGCACCGACGACTTGCCACAGCTGGCCGTTGACCAGAACGGCCGCGGTCCCGGTCAGGAACATCAGCAGGGCAGGAACCTCGAACAACGGCGTGGAGTCGGCCAGCGCCTCTCGCCGGGATTCCCACCGCGGGTGCGTGCGCCAGAGCTCGGTGAACGAACGCAGTGCGCGAGGCAGCACCCGTACGACCGGAGCTGACTCGACGGCCCCCCAGACGCGCAGGTTCGCCCCCCAACGGGCAGCGGCGAGGTCGGCATGGAACTCCCGGCTGCGCAGCACGTCCGACCGCGCCAGGTAGACGACCACCGTCATGAGGAACGGGAGGATGAGGGAACGCCACGCTCCCAGTGCGATTTCATAGGGCGGCGACTTCGGGGCGAACGAGTTGAAGAGGAGGAATCCGAAGCCCGCGGCGTAGGGAACGAGTACGGCGGCGATGAAGGTCCGCCAGAGCGCGACCGTGGCGTAGGTGAGAGTGACGTCACCGTTGCGGATGTGGGCCAGCTCGTGCAGGATCACCGCCTCGAAGTCCTCCGGCGCCACGGTCCTTCGGGCGAGCAGACCACCGTGCAGGCACATGGTCGGACGACGGTTGCTGCCGAACACCGCAGCGCCGGTCGAGGCGGCGAATGGATCAACGACAACCTGCGGAGCGCGCTTCAGCCCGGCTACCTCTGCCAGCTGTTCCAGTTGATGCCGGATCCGGCCGTCGTGATCCACCGCCGCCAGGGGGACGACCCGGTTCCGGCGCTTCTTCCAGAGGGGAAGGACGAAGAAGAGTCCGCCGGCCAGGACCAGCAAGACGACCGGTACGGCGGGCGCGATCCACCAGGGCAGCTGCACGTGCTGGGCGATGCAGGCTTGGTAGGCGGCGCTGCGGAGCACCTCGGTGGGGGGAGCCTCACCGGTGGCGACTCCGGCCGCACGCAGGCACTGGGTGCCTTCATTGAGGCCGGCGGCAGTGAGCGCCATCGGCAGCATCGAGCTGCTGCTCGCGATCATCAGGATGACCAGCAGTACGAAACGCATGGTCGTCCCGGCGGGCATCGCCCGTCCGTCCGGCTTCACCCGGAGCGGCTCGGTGGCCATCGCCGTCAGCTCTCGTCCGGAGCGTCACCGTCAGCCGGGTCGGCCGGCCTCTCCGGGTCCGGATCCGCCACGGCGAGCGCCAGCCTGGCCACGACCGCGTTGGCGACCGCCTCCGCACACTCCACCGTCAGACCACGGTGGGACGCGCTTTCCAGCACACGCGCGCGCACCTCGGCGAGTTGACCAGGGGTCAACGGGGGAATGACCAGCGGTTCGGCAGTCCTGTTCAGCGCCTTGCGGAGCCAAGCCCGGGTGCCCCTGACCGTGCCGTCCACCGCGGACTCCGCGCACTTCCTCGCGGTCTGGTCGAGTACGAGCCACACCACCGGTGTCACCAGTGCCGCCATCTCACCCAGTCCGAAGCCGAGCGGCTCCCTTCGCCCACCTTGTGGCCGTAATCGGCGCACCGCCGTCGCGTCATCGAACTGGGCCAGGCCGTCCACCAGGACCAGCTCCGGCGGCGCGATCTCCGCCACCACCTCGCGGACCACTTCCCGCACCCTGACCTGCCCGGCCATGCCGCTGCTGCTGCTGCCGGAAGAACCTTCACCCGAGACCATTGCGCCCCCCGCGAATCGTCCGTGTGCCGTGTGGCCACGGCAGGACAGGAGGGTAATGGCTCGGCTCCGCGCCAGAACCGCGCTTCAGCAAATGTGTGACGCGTGGTGCATGGCGGGCCGACTCCAGCGGAAGCCGAAGCCGGACGGGGGACACCGCGCATGGTCGCTGGGGCCGCGGGTACGTCCCTCCCGTACGGGAGAGTCGCGGAAGCGGCGGAGGAACGAGGGGTGCCGGAAGTGATCCGAAAGCTGCAGGCGATCGCGCTGGACTGCGCCGATCCGGTACGACTCGCGGCGTTCTACGCGGACCTGCTCGGCGGCCGCGTGATCACGGACCCGGAGGATCCCGGCTGGGTCGAAGTGCACGGATTCGAGGGAACGCCGCTGGCCTGCCAGCGGGTCGACGGCTACCAGCCGCCCGCATGGCCCGGTCAGGAGCGCCCGCAGCAGCTGCACCTGGACTTCGACGTCGACGACCTCGACGGGGAGGAGGAGCGGGCGCTCACGCTCGGCGCGACCGTGCTGGAGCGGACGGACCAACTCCGCCCGGAGGCCAACTGGCGGGTCTACGCGGACCCGGCCGGCCATCCGTTCTGCCTCTGCCTCCACTGAGTCCGCCGGCCCACCGCAGTTACGCAAAGGCCCTCGGTCAGTGGGGACGTGGGCGCCTGTCGTTGATGCGGTGCCAATCCGGTGAGATCACCAATGCGGCAGACGCGGGCACGCTCGTCGCACTGACCGGTCCCGGTGGCGTGTTGCTGCGGGACATGCCGATATCGCCGGTGGCGGCGAGGTGGTCCAGGGCCTCTCTGACGTCCTCCACGCGGAAGCCGGTGGCCCGCTCCAGTGCTCGGAGCGACGTGCGGATGGTCTCTCCGTCTTCCCACCTGCCCGCGCAGTGCAGCAGCAGGGCCTCCTCCCGCGGTCCGTCGGCGGCGGGCAGAGCGCGCTGTGCACGTTCGAGGCGCCGGAGGACGAACTCGACCTGCGGCGCCAAGCGCCCGAGGGCCCGGTCACGGTCGCGACGCATGCGGGCGGCATCGAGGACGCGCCGGGCGTTCGCGCAGGCCTGCTCGCGCGTGACGCACGCGGTCCTGGCGTCCATGCCCTCGGCGAAATCGGCGGCCCGATCGGGGGTGTTCAAGTCGGTCACGATCGCGAGTCTGGCCACGGCCACTCGCCGCGGGGGCCATCGGGCCGGATATCACTCGAAGGAGCGACGCACCGCGATCTGCGACGGGCGCCCCGCCCCCGCGCACCTTCTGGCACCTCCGGACCGCGTCGATGCCGCAGCCGCGTGCGCGGAGGCTGAACCGAACCGGACAGCGGGCACCAACGCAGAGCGGCGGCAACCAGGCCTTCAAGCGCCTCGCGGGGAACGAGGATCTCGCGCAGCTCCGGGTCGCGCACGCTCTCGACGGCGCAAGCGTAGCGGGCGAGTGAGCGGCGGCGGCCCTCGCCGGTGAGGCGCTGTCGAAGCCGCGCTCGCCCGCTACGACGCCGAGCGCCGCCCGCGCAGCCAGGCGGTCGCGAAGGCCGCCCGGCAAGCCGGGCGGATGAGCCACCGGCTCTCCCACCCGCTGGCCGTGGCCCTGCGCAAATACGGCGATACGGCTGACACCCTCGACCGCCGCGACCCGCATGATCCTTCGGCACCATGAGTGGGCCCCACCACAGTTGAACTGATCCGACCGCGCCCGGTCATCGTGTCGATGGCGGTGGCTCCGTGGGGGCGAAACCGGCCACATCGGGTGGATCGGACTGGGGGGCGGACGGCCGGCGCGCCCCGGCGGGGCGGAGCGAGGGGTTCCAACTGCCGCCCCGGTGCGGCTTCGTCCCAGCTCGGAGGTGGTGCGGACACGGCGTGGCCGGAAATGTCGGGGCGACCTGACACAGCGCCCGGAGCGCCCTAGCCGGTCGAAGTGTCCCCGTGGGATTCCAGGAGGGTACGCAGCGCCGAGGCCACCGTGTCACAGGTGTCGCGGTCCAGGGGAGCGAGGAGGGAGGCGAAGTGATCCAGGTGTTCCGCCATCACCTTCTCCGCGACCTCGCGACCCCGGTCGGTCAGGCGGATGCGGACCGACCGGCGGTCCTTGCCGTCTCGGATCCGCTCGACCAGCCCCTTGGCCTCCATCCGGTCGATGCGGTTGGTGATGGCCCCCGAAGTGACCATCGCGGCCGGGATGAGCGCCCCGGCGGTCAGTGTGTACGGCGAACCCGAACGCCGCAGCGTCGTGAGGATGTCCAGCTCGCCGACCTCGAGGTCGCGTTCGGCCACGAAGGCCTTGAGCTGCTTTTCGATGATGCGGTTCATCCGCTGGATCCGGGCCAGGACCTCGATGGGCCACAGCTCGTCCGCCAGGTCGGGCCGTTCCTCCACCCACTGGCCGACGATCACGTCCACCGCGTCACCCATCAGGTCCTCCGTCTCGGTCACTCGCTCGCGACGGACCCAGCATAACCCAGATGCCTCAGCGTTAAGAGACTTGACGTTCAGGGGCTTCTGGTGATTTCATTTATCTCAACGTTGAGATTGTTAGCCTTCAGATGGATTGGAGCGGCGCCATGACCACCGCGCCCGCAAGCACAGCCGCCGGCATCGGTGCCGGCACCGGCTCATCCGCCACCCGCACACCAGGAGCCCCGGCCGCCCCCGGCCGAGTGGCGGCCCGCGGACCCGTCCCCGCCTTCTGGCTCGCGCTGCTCGCCACCCCCATCGCCGCCGGGGCCAACGCCCCGGTCCTGATCCTCCCGGACATGGCCCGCTCCCTCGGGGTGTCCACCTCCACCGCGTCCTGGCTGGTCTCGGCCTTCGCCTGGGCCATGGCCGTCGGCACCCCACTCCTCGCCGGACTCCTGCGCCGCAGCGGACTGCGGCCCGTACTGCGCCTCGCCTCCGCCCTCGTCCTCGTCGGCACCCTCCTCGTCGCCGTCTCCCCCTGGCTCCCGCTCACCCTGGCCGGCCGGGCCGCCCAGGCCGCGGGCGGTGCGGGACTGGTCGCGTCGGCGATGAGCCTGGCCGGCACGGCCCGCCGAATGGGCGTCATCAGCGCCGGGTTCGGCATGCTCGGCGCGGCCGGCCCGCTCCTCGGCGAACAGCTCGCGCACACCGTCTCGTGGCGGCTCTCCCTCTCCGTGTCCGTGGTCGCGGTGCTCGCCGTGCCGGCGGTGATGCGGTACGCCGGGGCCATCACACCCTCGTCCAACCGCTTCGACGGCCGCGGCGCCGCCCTGCTGACCGTACTGGCCACGGCCCTGGTCACACTCCCCCACGCCCCGCTGGCCGCACTCGGCGCGGCTCTCGTCGCCGCGCTCCTGCTCGCCCTGCACATCCGCCGCCGCCCCGAGGGGTTCGTCCCGGCCGCCCTGCTGCGCACGCCGGTCTTCCTGACCTCGGGCCTGCTGGCGCTCGTCCTGTCGGGCTCGTACTTCACGCTGCTCTTCGCGGTGCCGCGGCTGCTCGGAGACCGGGCCGGCTGGGACACCGGAGCCGCCGGGACCGGCCAGCTGGTCGCGCTGCTCGTGGGCTCGGCACTGTCCTGGCTGCTCGCCGCGGCCTCGGCCCGGATGGGCCGCCCGGCCGTACTGGCCGTCCTGATCGGCGTCGGGGCCCTCGCAGCCGCCGCGGCGGCGTTCTCCGACTGGGGCCCGCTCCTGCTGGCGGCCACCGTCGGCGGGGTCTTCGCCGCCACCGGCGCCAACGCCTGCCTCTCGATGCACGCCGCGGCCGGCGCCCCCGCAGCCCAGCGGCCCACCGCCATCGGCCTGTTCGCCCTCTGCTACCAGCTCGGCGGCGCCTTCGGCCCGGCGGTCGCCGCGGCCCTGGTCCTCGGCTCCTGATCCACGGCCGGCCGCGAACCCCCCGCCCCCTCCGCCCCCTCACCTTCTTCGTGTCTCCGCATGGGAACCGGGGCCGCACGAAGACGTGAGGGGGCGGAGGTCTGCGATCCGCCGTCGTGCGGTGGAGGTGTGGGACAGGGCGCGGGCCCGGCTATTCCTGGTTCCGGTCCGCGAGCGCCGCCGCTCCGGCGCGGGCGAAGGCTTCCGGGTTGTCCAGCATGATGTTGTGTCCGCAGTCCGGGATCGCGACTACGGACACCCCGGCCTCGGCGAGTTCGTCGGCACCCGGGAGCGGGCCGTCGGCCTCGGGCAGAAGGTAGGTGCGGGGGACCTTCAGGTCCAGCAGGAGCTCACGCATGGTGGGAACCGTGCCGCGGGCGAGGTGGACCGCGCTGCGGTGCAGGGCCTCACGGCCGGCCAGCCGCATGGTGGACCACCAGTGGGAGCCGGCCCGGTCTCGGACCTCCTCCCAGCCGTACGTCAGAAATTCCTGCTCGGAATACGCGGCGATGCCGCTGCTGCCGTTGGCGGCGGGCAGGCGCGGGATCGGGTCGAGGTTGGCGTCGACCAGGACCAATCGGGAGACCAGATGTGGATGCCGGGCGGCGAGGACGATGGCCACCGAGCCTCCCATGCTGTGGGCGATCAGCTCCGCGCCGGTGACACCGGCGGAGGTCAGGGCCACCGCGAGTGCGTCCGCGTGGGATTCCAGGGTGTAGTCGAAACCCGTCGGCCGGTCGCTGAGGCCATGACCGAGCAGGTCGATGAGCAGCGAACGGCGGCCGGCCAGCAGGGGGTGGACCGCAACCTCCGTGAAGTAGGCGGGCGAAGTGGCGCCCAAACCATGCACGTAGACGCGTGATGGCTCCTGCCCCGGCAGCTCGACCCAGCGGATCCGGTCGCCCTCGGGCGTCACGGCGGCATGGCGCACGGTCTGCTCCCCTGCAGTCAAGATCGATGGAGAGACGAGAGTAGCCACCAGGGTCAGGTCCGTCGATCCCCCGGTGCAAGCCCCTTGCGCGGGCACGGCAGTCGGGCGACACCAGTCGTGGATCGACCGATACACCCCACCCGTTTCCGTTCACAACGGCGCAGATCAGCAGATCAGTTGTAACCCGGGTAGCCCAACCCCGCACGAGCCGAGCCCTCTGCAACACCCTTCAGCCGAGCACGGCAGCCGCGGACTCCTCGGCGAGGTCCTCCGCGTGCGGGGGCAGCGGGCGGCCTGCGCGCAGGTGGCGGCGGACCACCGCGAGCGGAAGGTCGATCAGGGCCAGGGCGATCCGGTCCCGGCCCTCGGGCCCGGTCAGGCCGAGGGCCGCGCCGGCCGAGCCGAGGCGCGCGAACACCTTCTCGTTGCCCCGATCCGCGCGTTCCCGGTGCCCCTCGGACCAGCCGGCCCGGCCGAACTCCTCGGCGCCGTACAGGAGCAGCGCCGCCTCCCGCGGGTGGGCCCGGCTCCAGGCCACTACGTGCCGGGCGCCGGCGCGGGCGGCCCCGTGGGGGTCGGGGTCGCCGTCGAGGGCGGCGAGGTAGCCCTCCTGGAAGCCCTCGACGGTACGCAGCCACACCTCGGCGAGCAGTGCGGGGCGCCCCGGGAACCGGTGGTACACGGATCCGCTGGGCGCGCCGACCGCCTGGGCGACGGCGGACATAGTGACTGCGGCCGGGCCGCCGGCGGCCGCGAGGAGGACGGCGGCGTCGAGGAGATCGTCGACGCCGAAGCGGGGTGGTCTCGGCATGAATCAGAGAGTACTCTCCACTTCAATTAGAGGTTGCTCTCCAATTGAAGGAGTTCCATGCCCGTCCACAACGTCCACGAACGCCTGCTGCCGATGAAGGCCGCCGAGGCCGGCGCCCTCCTCGACTCGCTCTCCGACGGGCCGGCCGACCGGCTCTGGCCGCACCGGACCTGGTCTCCCATGGAGTTCGACCGCCCGCTGTCAGCAGGCGCGAAGGGCGGGCACGGCCCGGTCCGCTACACG
The DNA here is from genome assembly GCF_001279655.1 of Streptomyces sp. WM6372. Taxonomy (NCBI): domain Bacteria; kingdom Bacillati; phylum Actinomycetota; class Actinomycetes; order Kitasatosporales; family Streptomycetaceae; genus Streptomyces; species Streptomyces sp. WM6372. The sequence continues at coordinate 123,754 of NZ_LGDB01000183.1, forward strand.
GTCGCCGCGTACGTCCCGGGAACCTGGGTCCGCTTCGCCTTCAGCGGCCCTCGCGGCTTCCACGGCTTCCACGAGTACGCCGTGCTGCCGGTCGACGACGAGCACACGGTGTTGCGGCACACCCTGTCGATGCGGGTCACCGGAATCGCCCGGCTGAGCTGGCCGCTGGCTTTCCGCTGGCTGCACGACGCACTGCTGGAGGACAGCCTCGACCGTGCCGAGCGCCCGGCCCGGCCCGCCCGCTGGTCCCCGTACGTCCGGCTGCTCATGTCCATCGCCCCGAAGGAACGCTGACGGATCCCGGGCCCGGGATCCGCCGAGCCGGGGATCCCACGGCCGACGGCGCTCGTACACCGAGTGCCGTCCGTTGTTGCCGCAGCATGGCAACCGTGTGGCAGTCGTGCCGGGCCGGGGCCGCGAGGGCACCGCGGTGTCTAGGATCCCCCGCACGTGCCTCCGGCCTTCCGCGCAGGCCCTTCCCCCCTCTGCCAAGGAACGCGATCTGCCATGAGTGTTTCCGCCGCCCTGAGCGTGAGCGAGGCGTTCGCCCGCCGCCACGAACTGACCTTCGTCGATGTCCGCACTCCGGCCGAGTTCGCGTCCGGTCATCTGCCGGACGCCGTCAACATCCCCCTCGACCGCATCGGGCGGTCGCTGCCGGATCTCCTGCAGGCCGCCGAGCACGGGCCCCTGCTGGTGGTGTGCGCCTCCGGGGCCCGGGCGCAGAACGCCGTTGCCGCTCTGGCCTCCCACGGCATCGAAGCGTCGAGCCTTACCGGCGGCACCACCGCCTGGGCGGCCGGGGGACACCGGCTCGACCATCCCGAAGGCCGCCCTCGGGCCGTCTGGGCGATGGAGCGCCAGGTCCGGTTCACCGCGGGCTCCGTCGTACTCCTCGGCCTGGCCCTCGGCCCTCTCGTCCACCCGGCTTTCCGGCTGCTGTCCGCGGGGATCGCGGCCGGCCTGGTCTTCTCCGCCCTCAGCAACACCTGCGGCATGGCGGTCGTACTCGGCAGGCTTCCCTTCAACCAGCGGGGGAAGGCACCCCTGGACCACTACGGCTCGTTCCCGTCCGTTGGCACCGAGGATCCCCGCGCGTGACCACTCCCCCACCCGGTACGCCGAAGTTCCCCGGCCGGCTCTCCCCGCCCGTCAGAAACCCCCGTCCGCCCTTCGCACCGCTCGTTTGACGGATCCGGCGGTCAGCGCCCGCACCTCGGCGAGGTAGGCGGCAATCGGCCTCTCGTGGCGCCACTGGCGGAGGGCCCTGGCGAAGATGCCGAGATAGTCGCCGCCCCGTACGGTCTGGAGCCTGGTGAAGAGCTGCAGGGACTCGTGTCCGAGCTGCAGTCCGGCTTCCCAGTCCCCCTGCTGCGCGTGCGCCGTGGCGAGCACCGACAGCCGGATCCCGCGCGACCTCGCGAACGCGTCACTGGGCATCGCACCCAGAGCGTGCCAGGCGAACGTCGACTTCGGGCGGCCGAGGTCACGGAAGATCTCCGTGGCGTCCGTGACGATCCGCTGCCGGTTGAAGAACTCGATCCAGGTGCGTTCGCCGCAACCTTCCGCCGACCCCTGCTGCTCCAGTCCCTCGGCAGTGGACAGGCAGACGCATGCGGAGCGAGCGTCCCCGGCGCGGGCGTGGGCCCGTGCCTCGATCAGCTTGGCGAATCCCAGCACGCGGGGATCGGCGCCCGGCACCCGCTCACAGGCTCCCTGCGCCATGTCGATCGCCTGCGAGGGGAAGCCCCGCATCATCGCCTGCATCGCCATGGTCGTGAGGACGTAGGAGCCGAGGTTGATGTCCCCGGCGGCCTTGGCCAGCCGAAGGGCCTGGATGTAGTGCCGCTGGGCGGTCTGGTGATGGCCTGCGTCGAAGGCCGTCCACCCGGCGAGCCGGGCCATTTCGGCGGTCACCGAGAACAGGTCGCGGCCGTCGCGCTCGGTGTACCTGCCGCGCAGCAGCGGTGTGACCCGCTCATACAGGTATTCGGTCAGCGACTGCGATTTCCACGCCGCGCCGCCGAAACGCGAGTCCCAGGCCCGTGCCGCCTCGGCCGCCTGCCGAAGCTCCTCGATGTGCTCGCGCTCCACCGTCGTGGGGCCGCTCGGGCTCGCCACGGGCTCGGTCGGACTGATCAGCCACCGGGTCACGGGATCGGAGAACGCGGCGACGGCGAACGGTGCCGTCGTGATGAAGTCTCGTCGGTTCAAGGCGCTCCAATACGACGTTGCTTCGGAAAGTGCCTGCTGCTGCTCCCTCGGGAATCCCAGTCCGACGGTACGGTCGCCGTTCGCGGACTCCATCCCGATGTCCGAAAGGTCGACCGGGCGGCCCAGACTCTCCGTGAGCACCGTGCAGATGTGCCGGGGAACGGGCCACTTCGGTGTCATCCCCCTGCGACACCAGTTCGCCACGGAGGTGTGGGTGTACTCGGTGGACAGTCCTTGCGATGAGCAGATCTGGTTCAGCCGGTGGGCCAGCCTCTTGTGACTGATGCCCGCTTCGGATATCAGCGTCTCCAGGTGGGTGTTCGCCCTGTTCCCGGTACCACTACCGGTCCCCGTCCCTGTCCCTGTCCCCGACCTCGTCCCTGTCGCCATCACGCTCCCTTTCGCCGCCCGTCCGACTCGGTCACGTTCCGTTCAATTCCAGCGTATGGCAACGGAGTTGGCGTGGGTTCGGGCCGCGATCCGTGAGCCCCCCGCGTGAGCCCTGCAATCCGGCGCCGCCCTTGCTCTCCTGGAGTCGGAAGAGTCGGGCGACAGCGGATCGAGAGCGGGTGGGAGCCATGGGGAAGTTTCGGCGAGACGTTTCGAAGGCGCGTACGGGACACGGGGCGGCTTCCCGGCAGGTTTCCCAACTGCACCGCGTGCGCGGGAACTTACCGCGGCTGCTCGCGACAGCGGCCGCGCCGGCCGGTGCGGCGGTCTTCGACGCCCTGCCGCTCTGGGTTTCGGCGGTGCTCTTCACCCTGCCGGGCGTCCTCGCCGTCCTGCGCCCGGTCCAGGAGCCAGAGCGTACGGGCGCGGACGACCACAGGGGCGAGCTCCGCCGGCGGCGGGCCCGGTCAGTGAATTGAGCGGGTCAGCGGGGAGCCAGGAGACCGTCCACCAGGGCTCGGAGCCCGTCCAGGTAGGTGTCCTCGGCGGTCAGCGGCGACCAGTGGTCCGCGACCTGCGCCAAACGGGGCAGCTCGCTCGGGTCGAGATCGGCGAAGACCCGATCCCGGTAGGTGGGACGGTCGGCGTCCGCGCGCCGCCGGGCCGCCGTCACGCGGACCACGATCTCGCCGGCGGTGTAGTACCAGATCGCGCGGTACCCGTGCACGGCCCGCTCGGGGGACAGGCCGCACACGACCAGCCCGTCGACGATCTGCTCGACGAACCACAGGGCGGAAGTGGACATCAGGTCGTCGGCGGTCAGCACCTCCACGATCCACGGGCAGGCGGCGAGCGCCTCGTGGATCGCGGCTGCGGCGACGACGATCCGCTCGCGCGGCCGGGCGGGCGGTTCGGGGCGGCGCAGCGTCCGCGCGGCGTAGTCGTCCAGCAGCAGGAGGAGCAGTTCTTCCTTGTTGCGGACGTGGTGGTAGAGCGCCATCGGCGTGCTGCCGATCTCGGTGGCCAGTCGCCGCATGGTCAGCCGGTCCACGCCTTCCGCGTCCACGATGCGGCGGGCCGTCTCGACGACCTCCTCGCGGGAGATACGGGGAGGTCGGCCGGGGTTCTTGCGCGGTGCGGACGGTTGCGGCATGTCCCCATCATCCCCCAGGTGTCGACAGCAACGGCCCCTTGGGGCTAGTTTCTTTACGTGTACAGAAACTCGCGATGGCGACCCGGAGTGGTGCTGGCAGCCGTGGCCGTCGCCCGGTTCGCCGTCGCCCTGGACCTATCCGTGGTCAACGTCGCCCTGTCCACCACGCCGCACACCGCACCGGCACGGCCACCGGACCGAACCACCTGCCCCGCGAGCCGCCACCCCTGCTGAGAAGCGACTGGAAGGAACACCGTCATGACGACGACACCCCTCTCACCCATCGACCTGTTCGCCTCGGCGCTGCACATCCACCCCGACGGTGATGTCCGAGCCACCGAACGGCGGATGACGAGCAGCGACTCCGGCGCCTGGCAGCTCGCGACGTTCCACGTCGAGACCGACGCCGACGTCCACGCCGACCACTGGGAGATGCACCCGCAGGCCGAGGAGGCGGTGTGCTGCCTGACCGGCGGTGTCCGCGTCTACTTCCGTCCCGCCGGGCCGGACGGCAGCGAGGAGATGGTGCAGTTGCAGCCGGGGACCGCGGTGATCGTGCCCCGCGGCCGCTGGCACCGCCTGGAGCTGGACGCCCCCAGCGACCTGATGTCGATCACCCGTCGCCACGGCACCCGCCTCGAAAAACGTACCGACACGCGTTGACCGAGCCCTCACGGCCTCGCCTTCACGGGCGAGGCCACCCCCGACCGTGTACGCGGCCGGCATCGATCAGGGCCCCTCCTTGTCCCGACGGAGCCGGCGTCTGGTCATGGCTCTGCACGATCACCGTGGTGCGACCGCTCCCGAGTCGGGGGACCGCTGGAGGCTTGAGGCGTCGACCGCTTCGAAGTCCGACCCCTTGATCTTCTTGAGTCCGTCGAGCTGGGAGTTGTTCCAGCCGGGGTTCTCCTCCCCCGAGATGTACCAGGCAGAGCCGTTGTCCGCGACGATGACGCCGTACTTCTTGAGCGCGTCGGCGACCGCCTTGGCCTGCGGGGCGAGCTTCGAGGTGTCCACGGTGCTCTTGAGCCGCAACCGCAGTCCCATCGGGGGCAGCGACGGGTCCGCCGCAGAGCCGGCCTGGTGCCGGGCGGGCCAGACGTGGCTCTGGTCCGAGCGGGGCACGGTCATCCGGATCGCATGGTCGATGTGCCCGGCCGCCGCTTCGTCGTGGCGCACCAGGCCGGGGAGGACGGCGAGGCCCGCGGCATCGGCCGACGTCCGCCCGTCGGGACGCAGCGCGTTGCTCCGCAGATCGAAGACCGCGCCCGACCCGGCGTGCCAGGCGTTGCCGCTCTCGTGCTGTGCGTTCCAGAGCTCGTACGACGTGCACAGATCGCGGTCCCAGACGATGACGTGCCGGTCGCCGTCGCTGGCCGGACCGTTCTCGACCCGGGCGTCCTGCGGAATCCGGTACCCGGAAGCGTCGCTCTCCTGCGCGTAGTCCAGCGTGACCTTCGACTCCGGCACCGCCGCGTCCGTGACGGTGATCGGGATGCCGAAGGGCAGACCGTCGACGAGCCCCGACCCGAAGTCCGGGTGCAGGGGCTCCGAAGCGCCGATCGAGGAGACGTACTGGGCGGACTTCGGGTGGACGGGAAGCCCGTCCACGGGTGCGCGCCAGAAGCTGTCGGGCAGCGAGGTCGGGCAGGTACCGGCCGCGGGCGCAGCGGCGGAATCCGCATCCGCGTACCCGGACACCAGGCATGCCGTGGCCATCGTCGCCGCTGCGGCGATCACGCCGATTCCCCTGCCTGACCTCGGCCTCGCTCCACGTTCGCTGCTCATCGATCACCCCGGATACTCGTGCGTGGCCGCACGGTGCCGAGCCAACGGATGTCGTCTTCCAGCCTAGGCGCGTTCCGCTCACGGCGCCCCCGTGTGAGGGGCCGACGGCAGTGGCGGGGCCGCCGCCGCGTCCGTTCCTAGCTGATGGACGCGGTGGTCGCGGCGGCCTGGATCCCTGCCGGTCGTACGACCCGGACCGGGGTGTGTGCGCCCTGCGGGGTCCGGGGGATGAGGCCCTCATTCCGCCCGGCCTCCTCGAACGCGGCCGGCACGCCGGCCAGTTGCTGGTCCGTGTGTGCGGCCGTCAGCGTGACGCGCAGTACCTCGCGGCCCGTTCCGACGCCGGGATAGGTCATGGGTGCGGTGAACACTCCCGCCCGGAGCAGCTCCCGCCACATGCGCAGGCACCGTTCCCGGCCGTGGCGAGGACGGGGACGACGGGGGTGACGGAGGCGCCGGTGTCGTATCCGAGCGCCCTCAGGCCGTTGTGGAGTCGGTCGCCGAGGTCGAGCAGTGGATGACATCGGCTGGTCCGGCGATGACTCCGCCGACGGAGGCCAGGCTCTTGGAGAGGGGGTGGTCAGCAGGGGTTGCAGTCCGAAGTGGTCCGCGGCCCCGGCGCCGCTGGGTCCGAGCACTCCGAGGTCGTGGGAGCTGTCGACGACGACGGAAATCCGGGTGCGGCGCGCGAGACGGGGCTGGTATCTCCTGGGGGATGGAACCGCTGCCGACCCGACGCCTCGTCCTCCTCCCCCTGGACGCGGACCGGGCCCGGGGGCTCGCCGCCGGAATACCGGCTCCGGGCGACCGCTGGGCCGAGGGGTATCCGGATGCCGGGGACCGGGCCGGGGCCGAACGGTACCTGCGGGTGCTGGCCGACACCGGCGACCCGGCACCGTACGGGGCGTTCGAGATCCAGCGCCGCTCCGACGGGCTGCTGATCGGCGGCGCGGGCTTCCACGGCCCTGCGGACGGGGAGGGCCGGGTGACCGTCGGGTACGGACTGGTACCCGCCGCACGGGGGCGGGGCTACGCCGCCGAGGCCCTGCGCGCCCTGCTGGCGCATGCCCGTGCTCACGGAGCGGTCTCCGTGTCGGGCGACACCGACCGGGAGAACACGGCCTCGCAGCGTGTCATGGCGGCGGCCGGCATGCTCCCGGCGGGCGGGGACGAACGGCTGCTGTACTACGCGGTGAGCTGGGCGCGGGCGGCCGGAAGCAGCTGAGCCATGGCGACGGTCATGGCGAAACCGCCGTCGTGGGGGCTCGCCGGGGTGGCGGGGTCTCGCTCGGGTCAGTCGGTGGAAGGGCCCGCCACACCCGCCGGCTCCGTCTCCATGGCCTGGCGGTCGAACCTCAGCATGGCGAGGAAGAACAGGCCGCCCAGCAGGAGGAGGCCCACCACGATCACGACGGAGACGAGCGCCTCGTTCGGGGTCACCAGAACGAACAGCGCGATGAGCGTCCACCCCAGAGCGCAGATGGCGACCGGCAGTTCGAAGCGTCCCAGGTCGAAGGCACCCTTTTGGCGGCTCAGGCGGCTGCGTACCGCCAGGTAGAGCACGATGGTCGAGCCGTACGTGACCGCGGGGAGGATGGTCGAGGCCGTGACCAGTTCCAGCAGCGCGGCGCCCGGCAGCGCCAGCATCAGGACGATGCCCAGGGCGAAGACCAGCACGGTGGCGGGGATCGGTGTCCTCGTGTGGGGATTCACCCGCCGCATCAGGTGGTGGGCGGGGAAGCGCCCGTCGCGCGACATGGCGTAGACGAGGCGCGAGCACGCGACCATCACCACGATCCCGGCGCCGAAGAACGCGATGGTGATGGCGGCCAGCAGGGTCTTTTCCGTCGCCGGACCGAGCTGGTCACGCATGATGGCCGCGACCGGTGAGCCGTCGGCGCCGATGCGGGGGATGTCGTCGATCGCGATGGTGAGTGTGATCAGGAACAGCATTCCCAGGACGCCGGCCGCCACGACCGATCCCACGATCGCGCGCGGGACGGTGCGGAACGGATCCTTGGCCTCCTCGGCCAGGTTCGCCGCCGAGTCGAAGCCGACGAGTGTGGCGAGTCCCATGATCATCGCAAGCATCAGGCCGCCGCCGACCGCGAAGTAGTCGGGGGCGCGTTCGACGACGCCCCGCGAGGTCAGGTTGCCGACCGCGCCGTCGCCCGTGACCGCGACGGCGATGACGAGCGCGATCGCCACCACCACGACGAGCGCCAGTTCGAGCCCCACCGCGACGGTGTTGATCAGGCTGACGATGCGCGTGGAGGCCTCGGCCAGCACGGTCTGGACGAGCAGCACCACGAGTGTGATCAGGCGCGCGGTGTCCTCGTCCGGTGCGATGCCGGCGAGCGGCATGAACGCCTGGCTCGCGAGCGCGTTGTCGACCGCCACCACGCCGATCGCCAGGTAACAGAAGGTCAGCCACCCGAACCACCAGCCGATCTTCGGGGTGGCCAGCCGCGAGGCCCATTGGTAGGAGGAGCCGCTGAGCGGAATGCGGGCCGCGAACTGGGCGACCACCAACGCCACGAGGGTCTGTCCCACCGCTGCGACGATCCACAACCAGATCCCGACCGGCCCGGCGGTCTGCAGGACTTCGTCGAAGGTCGCGAAGATGCCGACCGCCACCGAGATGAAGGCGAACGAGATCGCGAACACCTGGAAGGAGCCGAGCGTCCGCTTCAGCTCCTGCCGGTAGCCCCCGGCCTCGACGGACGCCGCATCGCCTTGGGCACCGGACGAAGACTCCACCACCGTGTCCACCTCACCTTCCAAGGCCCCGCCCATGCCCGAGGCACACGGCGGACCGCGGGACCGTTCAGTGCAGCACGTGCACCATCTTGCGCAGCCGCCTCCCGTTCGGCTCGCGCGACCGGCCGTGCGGAGGCCGAGAAGTTCGCGCCCCGCCCCGGCGGCGAGCGGCCGTTCCACCAGGCCCCGGTGACCAGGGCCCGGGCGCTTGACTGGGATCAAGACGACCGATCATCATGGAACCGAGACGACCGGTCATTTTGCCCGCCCGATCCACCCACACGAGGGAATGACATGTCCACATACCGAGCGTTCGAGGTCACGGGGTCACGGAAGTTCGCGTGGGTGGAGCGCGAGACTCCGGAGCCGCCGCCGGGGCACGTGCGCCTGCGCGTCGAGGCCTGCGGGGTCTGCCACTCCGATGTCCTGGCCGCCGAGGGGATGCGGCCCGACCCGTCCAGGCCGGTGGTTCCCGGGCACGAGGTCGTCGGCGTGATCGACGCGGTCGGCCCCGGGGTGACGACGTGGCGGGTCGGCGAGCGCGTGGGCGTGGGTTACCTGAACGGCCACTGCGGAGTGTGCGACTTCTGTCGGCGCGGCGACTTCGTCAACTGCGCCGATCAGCCTCAGACGGGCAGTGACATCGACGGCGGCTACGCGGAGGTGCTGGTCACCAGGGCCAGCGGCCTCGTACGGATCCCGGAGAAGCTGAGCACGGTCGACGCGGCGCCGCTCCTGTGCGCGGGACTGACGGTCTTCAGCGCGCTTCGGCAGGCCGACGGCGCCCCCGGCGCACTGGTCGCCGTACAGGGGATCGGCGGCCTCGGACACCTGGGCGTGCAGTACGCGAACAGGCTCGGGTTCCGCGTCGCCGCGATCGCCCGGGGCACCGACAAGGCGGAGCTGGCCGAGCGGCTCGGCGCCGACCACTACATCGACAGTTCCGCGGAGGACCCGGGCGAGGCGCTGCGGCGGCTCGGCGGGGCGGCCGCGATCGTCGCGACCGCCGCGAGCGGTGCCTCGATGTCGCCGCTGGTCTCCGGGCTGGCGCCGCGCGGCCGCATGGTGGTGCTCGGGGCCGCCCCCGATCCGATCCAGGTGCAGACCAGTGACCTGATCTTCGGCACCCGGACGGTCAGCGGAAGCCTGACCGGCAGCTCCATCGAGAACGAGGACAACCTCCGGTTCGCCGCGGACCGGGACGTCCGTCCCATGACCGAGGTCATGCCGCTCTCCCAGGCTCCCCAGGCCTACGAGCGCATGATGTCCGGCGAAGCCCGTTTCCGTGTCGTGCTGCATGTGGCGCTCTGACTCGACCCCGGCGGCATCGCGTTCGCATGCGGTGCGCTGGTGTCAGGCAGGCGGTGGCATCAGGCGAGCAGCGTGCCGAACACCGCGTCGAAGAACACCTCGTAGGAGTCTTCCGAACGGTCGGCCCGGGTGGAGATGAGCGTCCCCTCCCAGGCGTTCAGAATGAACCGGGCGAGCGTGCGCGGGTCCGTGGCCGCCGTGACCCTGCCCGACTCCTGAGCCTCTGCGATCGGGGCCGTGAGCGCCTGCTCCCAGCTCGCCAGGCCGGTTCGTACCGCCTCGCGGATGAGGTCGCTGTGATCGGCCATCTCCGTGCCGAGGCCTCCCAGGAGGCAGCCGCGGGCGAAGTCCCGGCCGGTGTTCTCATCACGGAGGAATTCGAAGTGCCGCCGCAGCCGCAGCAGCGGATCGACGGACGCATCGGTGAGCTCGTGGAGCCGGCGGCTCTCGCCGTACCGCTCCAGGGCCACCACGGCCAGCGCTTCCTTGCTCTCGAAGTGGTTGTAGAACGACCCCTTCGGGACCCCCGCGCCGTCGGTGATGTCCTTGACGCCCGCCCCGTTGAACCCGCGGGCATGGAACCGGTCGACCGCCGCCTCGACGATCTCCTCGCGCATGCTCCTCCTGCCCATCGGGAGCACCCCCTCGTCGCAATATGACCAACCATCTTAGAACATAAAACCTTAGCAGGGCCGGGCCGGGTCGGCGCCTTCCGGGTGGTCGGGCCAGGCCGACGCGAGAGGGCCGCGCCGCCTGCGGGGGAGGCCGCGGCGCCGCCGGACGCGATGGCAGCCGTGGCCGGGAAGTCCTACCATCACGAGTACGCACCATGCGCCCTGCCGCCGTAGGGAGGCCGGTATCGTGAACGCCGGATTCGGACGAACGGGCCTCTCGTCCTATCTGCCGATCGCAGACCACGGCCTCATCGGGGATCTTCACAGCGCGGCGCTCGTGGGCACGAACGGCACCATCGACTGGTACTGCTGCCCGCGCTTCGACTCACCGAGCGTGTTCGCCTCCATTCTGGACGCGGACCGGGGCGGGTCGTTCGAACTCGCCGCCGACGTGCCGACGCGGACCCGGCAGTTCTACTTTCCCGACACGAACGTTCTCATCACGCGGTTCTTCGCCTCCGACGGGGTGGCCGAGATCCAGGACTTCATGCCGGTCGCCGACGACTCGGACGCGCAAGCCCCGCACCGGCTGATCCGCCGGGTGATCTGCGTACGGGGATCGCTTCCCTTCACGGCGCACGTGGCTCCCCGCTTCGGGTACGGCGCCGCACCGCACTCCGCACAGGCGCGGGGCGCCCACACCGTGGTCTTCCGTTCCGGGAGCCTGTCGTTGGCGCTGACCTCCACCGCGCCGCTGGAGTGCGACGGACTCGACGCACGATCCGGCTTCAAGCTCTTGGAGGGCGAGTCGGCGGTGTTCGCCCTCGACCCGGTCGTCGACGACGTCATCCCGCGGGCCTGCCCCCAGGCCGAGGCCGAGCAGCAGTTCGAGACGACGGTCAGGTTCTGGCGCGACTGGCTGGCCGGCTCGCGCTACCACGGACGGTGGCGGGAGATGGTGCACCGCTCGGCTCTCGTGCTGAAGCTGCTCACGTACGCCCCGACCGGTGCGATCGTGGCCGCCCCGACGACCAGCCTGCCCGAGCAGATCGGCGGCGAACGCAACTGGGACTACCGTTTCGTATGGGTCCGCGACGCCGCGTTCTGCGTCTACGCCATGCTCAGACTGGGCTTCACCGGCGAGGCCGAGGCGTTCATGCGCTTCCTGTCCGAGCGGGGCATCATGCGGGGCAGCGGCCCCGCCGGCCCACTGCAGATCATGTACGGGATCGACGGGCGCGGCGAGCTGCCCGAGCAGGTACTGCCCCACCTGGAGGGCTACTTGGGGTCCGCCCCGGTGCGGGTGGGGAACGCCGCGACCGGGCAGCTCCAGCTGGACATCTACGGAGCGCTCATCGACTCCGTGTATCTCTACGACAAGTGGGGCCAGCCCATCAGCAGCGACCGGTGGGAGGAGCTCGGCGTACTGGTGGACTGGCTCTGCGACCACTGGGACCAGCCCGACGACGGGGTGTGGGAAACCCGCGGGGGACGAAAGAACTTCGTGTACTCCCGGTTGATGTGCTGGGTGGCGATCGAGCGGGCCATCCGGATGGCGAACCGGCGGGGCCTGCCCGCGGACCTCCCCCGCTGGCAGCGCAGCCGTGACGCGATCTACCGGCAGATCATGCAGCGCGGCTGGTCCCCCGAGCGAGGGGCGTTCGTCCAGCACCTCGACGACCTCGTGCTCGACGCCTCGGTGCTGATGATGCCGATGGCCAAGTTCATCTCCCCCACCGACCCCAAATGGCTCTCCACCCTGGACGCGCTCACCGCGGAGCTGGTGTCCGACTCGCTGGTCTACCGCTACGACCCCGAAGCCAGCCCGGACGGCCTGAGGGGAGCCGAGGGCACCTTCTCGATCTGCTCCTTCTGGTACGTCGAGGCGCTCACCCGCGCCGGACGGCTGGAGGAGGCGCGGCTCGCCTTCGAGAAGATGCTCACCTACGCGAACCACGTCGGCCTCTACGCCGAGGAGATCGGCCTGACCGGCGAACAGCTCGGCAACTTCCCGCAGGCCTTCACCCATCTCTCGTTGATCAGCGCGGCGTTCAACCTCGACCGGGCCCTCGGCTAGGCCGGCATGACGTAGCCGAGCAGTCCTTCCCGGGTGTACGGGCCTTCGCAGTCGGGCCTGTTGGATACGAAGTGGTCGAAGACGGACGGGATGTAGCACCGGTAGAGGGGCACCGATCCGGGCACCGCGGTGGTGTACACGTATCCGACCGGGCCGAGGGGCTGCTGGCCCTCGCATCCCGGGTCGGGCGTCAGCAGCGAGTGGTTGGCCGCCTTGCACTCGTAGAGCCGGACCGTACCGGGCGCGGGATCCCTCAGTACCTTCCAGACCGCCTCGTGGGTGAAGTCGCCGGGCAGGGGGCGCGGGGAGGCGAGGTGGCCGTAGTGGGGGCGGTAGCCGCGGACGAGCGGGGTGTAGGGCGTGGTGTGGCCGCGGCTGCGTTCCCAGGTCCGCAGGTAGCCCTCGGCGCCCTGCATGAGCTCGTCCACCACGTCCTGGCCGCCGGTGACGCGGATGTCCTCGATCCAGTCGGGTACGAGGCCGTAGTGGGCACCGCCGCCGTCGGTGTTGACGTCCCAGACACGGTCGCCGGTCACCTGACGGTCGAGGACCGAACCGCCGTCGGGGCTGCGGAACGGGTAGTGCACGGGGTCGCCGGCCGCGGCCCGGGCTCCGGGCAGCCAGGCGAAGCCGTTCATGTCGGTGCCGATCCCGTACCCGGCGCCGTACTCGGCGCGCAGGGCGGCGTGCCTGCGCGCCTCGGCGGTGAACGCGGGCGCCTCGTACATGTGGCCGGTGATGAAGCCGCCCAGGCGGTAGACCCGTTCGGTCCAGTTGTCGTCCATCCAGCCGTGGGTGGACAGGGCGCCGGCGTACTGCTCGCCTTCGAGCACGCGCAGCGCCTGGTTCGCCGCCTTGACGCTCATGTGGTCGATCTCCAGCATCATGCTGCGCTTCATCATGCCCAGCACCGCGTACTCGCCCAGGGCGGTCAGGCCCCGGCGGTTGCACTGCGCCGCCTGTAGGGAGCCGGCGTACCGCGGCAGTTCGACCCCTTCCGGCAGGGCGTCCCGGATCCGGGCCCGTGCCTCCGCCTCCTCCTTTGCCCCGGCGGCGGCGGTGCTCACGGCGGTCGCGGTGGCGCCCGCTTCCTCCTGGCCCTCGGCCGCGGCCGGGCCTGCGGCGAGCCCGAAGCCGATCGGGTTGTCGTGCTCGGGGCCGGGGCACGCCTCGGTGCTCCAGAAGGTGCCGGTCGACAGGAACTGGCCGGCGTTGATGGCCATGCCCTGGGTGCCCGAGTCGAACCGGACGCCGCACAGGGCGTTGTCGAACTTGTGGCAGAGGAACATGCTGCGCACGCCCAGGCGGTGCAGTTCGTCCAGGCCGCGGTCGATGTCCGCCATCGTGCAGCGGGCACTGTCCAGCACCTGCTTGCAGCCGAACGGTTCGGAGGTCTCCACCCCGAGGACGACGGCGAGCTTGCCCTCCTGGATGACCTTGCGGGCCTGGTCGGGCTCGGTGACGACCCGGAACCAGCCCTTGCCTGCGCCGCCGTACATGGCGTCGACGTAGTCCTGGAGTTCGTACGTCTTCTGGATCTGGAGCCTGATCGCGGTCATCTCGTCGCAGCCGCGGTCCTTGAAGAAGTAGAGCGAGCAGATGACTCCGTTGGTGACCATGTCGTTCACCAGGATCCGCTGGCCGCCCCGCCAGGCCCGCTCCACCCAGGCGTAGTAGGTCTGCTGGTGGGTGGCGGAGTCGTGGGCCGGCCAGTCGCGGAACGTCGGCCAGCCGTTCGGGTCGTGCAGGCCGTCGCCGCCCTTGGTGATCATGTCGAAGAGGGCGAGGACGCCGTTCGGGTAGTGCTCGGGGCAGTCCTTGAGGGCGTCCGCCACCCCCGCCGTGGAGAAGACCTTTCCGCAGACCAGCCGTCCTCCGAAGCCCTCGTTGGACATCAGGTGGACGTGCGCGTCGACGTATCCGCGGACCCGGCCCCGGGCGTCGGTCCCCCTGAACGGCTCGCCTGTGACGTTGATCTGCGAGTCAGGGGCCGGGCGTGCGACGGGCTCCCACCACTGCGGGCCTGCCGCCGCGCCGGCGGTCGCCGGACCGAGTAACAGTGCCGCCAGTGCGAGGACCAGGCCGATCAACAGGTACCGGCTCCGTCCGAAGACTCTTCGTCGGTTCATCGCCATCCCTCCCTCTCACGATGCGTTCATGACAACTTGGAGATCGTCTCCGGCCGCCGGTCGGCGCGAGCGGGCCGATCAGCCGTTCCCGCGCACCGCTCGCTCCGCTTCATGGGCACGGACCAGGGCCAGGTACTCCCCCGCCAGGCGGTGGCAGTCGCCGGGCCACCGCGCGGAGACGTAGTTGCCGTCCCTGACGGCGAAGCCGCGTCCGGGGCGGGCGGCGGTGTCGCGGACGGGCAGCGGCGGGCCGGTGAGGAAGTGGCCCGGATCGGCGAGCGCCGCGGTGACCTCCTGCTGCACGGTGGTGCGGTACGTGCGGTAGTAGCGCCCCAGCCAGAGCCTCGTGAGGTTCCACCCGGTCAACTCCAGCAGCGCCGTCAAGGCCGTGGTCCGCCGGCCGTGGAGGACCGAGCGCCCGGTGGCGGGATCCTTGGCCCGGGCGGCGAGCAGCACGCCGTGGCAGACGGCCCCGACCGGCAGGTTCCGGGTGAAGACCCGGGCGAACAGTCGCTGGGCGGTGGCGTCTTCGAGCAGCGTCCGCATGCCCGCGGCGTGGCCGCCGGGTACGAAGAGGCCCGTGACGTCGGCGGGGTCGACATCGGCGTACGAGGAAGGGGCGAGGAACCAAGGGTCCTCGCAGAGGCGCCGGTACGCGGCGAGCTCGGCGCGGCGGGTCATCAGCCAGGGCGACAGCCAGGAGAAGCCGAGGTCCGTGAGCCTGGGGTCGGCGAGCGCGACCTTCCCGCCCGGGGTCGCGAACCGCACCTTGAAGCCGGCGTCCCGCAGTGCGGCCCAGGGAACCGCCGCCTCGGTCGGGTCGTAGTCGCCTGCGGGGAGCAGGAAGAGAATCACGGCGTACTCCTCTGAGCGGTGGCGATCAGGGCAGCTCGCATCCCCGGTGCTCCGTGGGCCCCTGACCCCCGCGGGGTCCGAAGGCCGACCCTAGAAGCGGCCCGCGGCGCCGTCATTCACTCCGGCGGCCAATCCGTTGACTCTCCCGACCCGCCCCCGGCGGCCGTCCTCGCGGACGGTGTTGACGGGGTCGGTGCGCCCGCATTGACTGGCGGCCGTGTCCACCATCGAGCCGCCCTCCGTCACCGCGTGCTACGCCCTCGCCGTCCTGCGCGCCTTGGAGGACGGCACCGTCGGGTCCGCCGGGGCCATCGGGTCCGTCGGGTCCGTCGGGTCCGCGTCCTGGGCCCTGCCCACGGACCGGCTGGGGTTCGGTGAGATGCGTACGCTGTGGGACGCCGTGCTCGGCGCCCGCGACGCCGGCCCGCACACCGGGCTCCTCGTGGGCGACCGCATCCGGCCCGAAGGCCTGCACATCATGGGCCACCTCGTCCTCACCTGCGCCAGCCTCGCGGACGCCGCTCTGGCGGCCGAGCGCTACCACCCCCTGGTGAGCCAGGCGGGCACGGTGTCCCTGGACCGCCGCAGCGGCGCCAGCCGGATCCGCTACCGGCCGACCGTCGACCCGGCGGCCATGCACCCCCAGCAGGTGGAGGCGATCGTCAGCAGCATGGTGCGGGCGGCCCGCTGGATCGCCGGGGACGACTGGGCGCCCCTGTCCGTGTCGTTCGCCCATCCCCGTGCGGGATCGGCGGAGCCCTACGCCCGCGTTCTGGGCTGCCCCGTCACCTTCGACGCCCGGGAGAACGCGATCACGGTCGCCAACGAGGACCTCGACCGGCGCCGCCCCCTCTACGACCCGACGCTCAACGCCCTGCACCGGGCCTACGCCGACCGGCTCCTGCACCAGCTGTCCGCGCCCGCGCCCGTGGCCGAGCGCGTGCGGCGGTGGCTGGAGCACGCCACGCTGGAGGACGCGGGCCCCGAGGGCCCCGCCAAGGAGCTCCACCTCAGCGTCCGGACCCTGCGCAGGGCCCTGCACGCGGAGGGCACCTCGTGGCGCGCGCTCCTCGACACCGCCCGCCACGGCCGGGCCAGGCGGCTGCTGGAGAGCACGCCCCTGCCGCTGGACCGGATCGCCCCCCTCGTCGGCCTGAGCGGGGCGACGGCCCTGGTCCGCGCCTTTACCCGGTGGGAGGGCATGCCTCCCGGGGCGTACCGGGGCCGGTACGGGCCCGCGGCCCACAACCGGGACGGAGCCGGCAGCGGGTGACGGGCGTCACCGCGGGCGGGTCCCCGTCACGCCCCGGGGCCACAGCGCCTCCGTACGACGGAAGGGCCCGGATCCTGTGAGGATCCGGGCCCTTCCGGGTAGTAGCGGGGACAGGATTTGAACCTGCGACCTCTGGGTTATGAGCCCAGCGAGCTACCGGCGTCGGTGAACCCCACCCTACGGCACTGTCCTGCCGCATTCGACCAGTTTTCGCTCGGCGTGCTGCCCGGCCGCTCCGGGGGTGCCTGGACGGGCAGTCCCGTGAGGAGGACCGGGGGCCCGGCTCGCCTACCGCAGATCGTCGCGCATCGTCTCGTCGCGGATCACGTTGCGGTGTTCCTCGTAGACGAGCCGCGCGTCATCGCTCGGGAGCGCCTCGGTGGCGAGGCCGCAGGAACACGTCACGACGGTGAGACCGGAGGGAGCGCGCCGCGTGTGCCCCTCGGGGCTGGTCCACGCTTCACCGGCGGGGTTCTCGTACCGGAGGCTGTGGCGGTACTGGGGCTTGCGGTGATGGCTCGGGGCGCCGGCGGTGCCGCCGGTGTCGTCGGTGCCGGTCAGGTCAACGGGGAAGCGGTGCTGGCTCATGGCACCAGTGTCGCCGCCCGCGGGCGATCAGCCGGCAGCCCCCGCGGGCGCCGGCCCGGGCGGATCGGGAGCGGTCGCCGCCGTGTGCACGTGCGCCCCGGGTCGCGTCACGGCGTGCCGGAACGCAGGATGGAACAGGTGATGACGGTTTTGGTGGTCGGCGTGCCGGACGGCGAGCAGCTGGAGCTCCTGCGCGCGGGCATCCAGCGCAATCCGCACTTCCGGGTTCTGTCACATGCCCACGACCCCGCCGTCGCCCTCGCGCACGCCCGCCTCCTGCTGCCCGACATCACCGTCCTGTCCCTGCCCGCCGGGCTCGACAGCCTCGACGCGGACCCGGACATCCTGAGCGTGTTCCGCGGGGTGCGATCCCTGGACCCGCCGAGCGGGGTGGTGCTGCGGACGGCCGCCGACCGCATGCCCCGTGCCGTGTCCGGCCTTGCGGTCGAGGGCGCCGTCCACGTCGTGCGCGAGGGAGACTCCGAAGCCCTGATGCGGGCCCTGCGCACGATCGGGCTGCGCCGGGCGAGTTGCGACCCCGACGAGATGCCCTGACCGACAGCACCGGCACGTACATCCTGCGCCTCGGCCTGCCGTGGTTGCGCGCGAGCGGTCAACGCGCCGGGGTCTTCGAAGGATTCCCCAGAACGGTCAGTTCGGCCGTACGGGCGCCCACAGGCCGGCACTCCACAGGTCCCCGTGCCCCACGTGACGGCCCCTCCGCTCCTCCTCGTCGTCCACGACGAGGAGGGAGACGCAGGACGTCTCCGCCCGGTACTCCAGGAACCCGCCCTGGGCGGTGACCGTGAGTTCCGGGGCAGCAGGGAGCTCGGAGAGCGCCTCCCGTACGTCCGCCCAGGCGGTGTACGGGGTGAAGTCGACGCCCGTGCCCGCGCCCCATCGGGCCGCCCGCCCCGGGGCGTTCGCGAGGCGGTGCAGCTCGATCGACCCGCCGGACATCACCCACTCGCTCCCGGGGTTGAAGTAGAACTCGACGAAGCCGTAGTCGCGGCGGAGCGACGCGCCGCCCTCATCGACGACGTCGACGCAGCGGTACGGCAGGGCCCGGCCGACCTCGGCGAGGGTGGAACCGATGCCGATGCCGTGCAGGCGCCCGGTCCTGATGAAGGAGGCTAGGAATTCGATGCCGGTCACGGCCGATTCTCCGGTGTGTCGATCGGGGCCCGGCATCTCCGGGGAACGGTTCCGCGAGGTGCCCCGGCGGTGGGTGTCCAGTGGATCATGCCCGGTTCGCGGCGCTCGTGCCGCGGTATCGGCGCGGCCTGATGCCGCTCGTGCCGCGACGGTCCGATCTCGACGGCGACGCGTCGCCCCGGAAAGTGGCCACTGGTCACCACGCTGTCACGACCGTACGATGCGTCTGCCCGGTCCGCATCGGGCGACAACTGAATCGCCGTGTGACCTGGGGGAAGTCGGTGGGAATCCGGCGCTGACCTGCAACCGTGTGGAGCGCGTCCGTGCTCCGAGTCGGAGAGCCCAGCACGCGGTTCGTACCGCTTCCCACTGTCATGGTCTGCAGCGCGAAGCCTTGAGCCGCCGGCTCACCATCCAGCCGGATCCCGCCGTGGCGGGGTCGTGGCACCAGTGGCGGATGCCGTGGCGGACAGGGCAGCTCTGCGTGCCCGTCCGGCTCGAAAGGCAATTCATGCGCCCGAACCTCGTCCGCCGCACCCTCGTCACGTCCGCCGCCCTGGGGCTCGCGCTCGCCACCGCGCCTGCGGTCGCCCACGCCAAGCCGGTTCCGAACACGAACGCCCCGGTGAAGGTCAACCTCACGGTGCAGGGCCCGAGCGGTCTGCTGTTCAAGGGGAAGATCAAGACCAAGGGCCACGACGTCACCACGGTCACCGGCGGCACGCACAAGTGCGACGGGACCAACGGCTCGGCCAACCCGAGCGCCGTGCCCACGCCGACCGCCGCCCTGGACGACGCGGCGAAGACGCACTACTTCAGCTGGGACGGCACCTGGTACGCCTCGTTCGACGACTTCTCCGTCGACACGATCAAGAACGTCAGCGGCGGCGGCTCCGCCTACTGGAGCATATCCGTCAACGGCACCCCGACCCCGGTCGGCGGCTGCCAGTTCAAGCTCAACGCCGGCGACCAGGTCGCCTTCACCTGGACCGCCTTCTAAGACCGCCCTCCCAGCGGGAAGGCGCATCCGAACACCCCCGCCTGACGGGGACGCGGGCGGGCGGGCCGGAACATCAGGAGACTGACGTTCCGGCCCGCATGCAGGTCAGCCGGCCGCGCTACCGGTCTCCGCGCGGACTTCGCGGGCCGCGGCCACCAGGTTCTCCAGGGAGGCACGGGTCTCTGCCCAACCGCGCGTCTTCAGACCGCAGTCGGGGTTGACCCAGAGCCGCTCCGCCGGGATGGCCTCCAGCCCCTTGCGGAGCAGGGCCACCGCCTCGGCGGCGGAGGGGACGCGCGGCGAGTGGATGTCCCACACCCCGGGGCCGGCCTCGCGCGGGTAGCCGTGCTCGGCGAGCTCGGTCGCGACCTGCATGTGCGAGCGGGCTGCCTCCAGGCTGATGACGTCGGCGTCGAGGTCGTCGATCGCCTGGACGATGTCGCCGAACTCCGCGTAGCACATGTGCGTGTGGATCTGGGTTTCCGGCCGCACGCCCGAGGTCGTCAGCCGGAACGCCTCGGTCGCCCACGCCAGGTACTCGGCGTGGCCGTCGGCGCGCAGTGGGAGCGTCTCGCGCAGGGCGGGCTCGTCGACCTGGATGACCGAAGTGCCGGCTGACTCCAGGTCGTCGACCTCGTCGCGCAGGGCCAGTCCGACCTGGCGGGCGGTCTCGCCGAGGGGCTGGTCGTCCCGTACGAAGGACCAGGCGAGCATGGTGACCGGGCCGGTCAGCATGCCCTTCACCGGCTTGGCCGTCTGCGTCTGCGCGTACGTCGTCCAGCGCACGGTCATCGGCTCCGGTCGGGAGATGTCCCCGGCCAGGACGGGCGGGCGCACGTAGCGCGTGCCGTAGGACTGCACCCAGCCGTGCTGGGTGGCGAGGTAGCCCGTCAGCCGTTCGGCGAAGTACTGGACCATGTCGTTGCGTTCGGGTTCGCCGTGCACGAGGACGTCGATGCCGGTCTTCTCCTGGAAGGAGAGCACCTCGCGGATCTCGTCCTTGATCCGCTCCTCGTAGCCGGCGGTGTCGATCCGCCCGGCCCGCAGGTCGGCTCGGGCCACCCGCAGCTCGTCGGTCTGCGGGAAGGAGCCGATGGTCGTCGTGGGGAGCAGCGGCAGCCCCAGGTGGGCGCGCTGGGCGGCCGCCCGGTCGGCGTACGGCTGGGGCCGGCGGCCGTCCGCGCCGGTGATCGCCGCGGTGCGGGCCCGGACCGCGGGGTCGCGGGTGACCGGGGACGTGGCACGGGAGGCCAGGTCGGCGCGGTTGGCGGCGAGTTCGGCGGCGATGGCATCGGTGCCCCGGGCGAGTCCGCGGGCCAGCGTGGTGATCTCGTTCGTCTTCTGGCGGGCGAAGGCCAGCCAGCGACGGACCTGCGGATCGATGTCCCGCTCGACGGCGGCGTCCAGCGGGACGTGGAGGAGGGAGCAGGAGGCGGCGACGTCGACGCGGTCGGCGAGGCCGAGGAGGGTGCCGAGCGTGGTCAGCGACTTCTGGTAGTCGTTGATCCAGATGTTGCGGCCGTTGACCACGCCCGCGACCAGGCGCTTGCCCGGAAGCCCGCCGACGGCGGCGAGGTCGGCGAGGTTCGCGGCGGCCGCGTCGGTGAAGTCGAGGGCCAGGCCTTCGACGGGTGCCTTCGCCAGGACGGGCAGGGCCTCGCCGAGCCGGTCGAAGTAGGAGGCGACGAGCAGCTTCGGGCGCTCCGTGAGGGCGCCGAGCTCACGGTAGGTGCGCGCGGCGACGTTCAGCTCGGCCGGGGTGCGGTCCTGGACGAGGGCCGGCTCGTCGAGCTGGACCCACTCGGCGCCGGCCGCCCGCAGGTCGGCCAGCACCCGGGCGTAGACGGGCAGCAGCCGGTCGAGCAGGGTGACCGGCTCGAAGTCGGCGGCGACGCCGGGCGCGGGCTTGGCGAGCAGCAGGTAGGTGACCGGGCCGACGAGGACCGGACGGCCCGCGTGACCGAGCGTCAGGGCCTCCTTCAACTCGGCGACCTGCTTCGTGGAGTCGGCCGTGAAGACGGTGTCGGGACCGAGTTCGGGGACGAGGTAGTGGTAGTTGGTGTCGAACCACTTGGTCATCTCCAGCGGGGCCACGTCCTGCGTGCCGCGGGCCATCGCGAAGTAGCCGTCGAGCGCGTCGACTTCGACGGCCGCCCGGTGGCGGCCGGGGACGGCGCCCACCATGACCGTGGTGTCCAGGACGTGGTCGTAGTACGAGAAGTCACCGGTCGGCACCTCGGTGATGCCGGCCCCTGCCAGCTGGGCCCAGTTGGCCCGGCGCAGGTCGCGGGCGGTCTCCCGGAGGGATTCCGCGGTGACGCGGCCCTTCCAGTAGCCCTCGATGGCCTTCTTCAGTTCGCGGTTCCGGCCTTGGCGGGGGTAGCCGTACACGGTGGCCTGTACTGCCGCGGCTGCGGACTGGGTGGTCACGGAACTCTCCTTCGCGAGCGTGTCTCCATGGACCCGGTGGGGTCGAGGACGCGAGGGGTGCCGGACCGGGCGGCCCCCGGGGGTCACGTACGACTGGGTACGCGACGGGGAGGTCCCGCCCGAAGCACGCCGACCCGCCCACGAGGTCACCGGGAAACCGGGCGCGGTCGATCGCGCACGGGCAACGGGCAGGTCTTCGGACTCGCGGGCACGCCGGCCACTCGGGCAGACACCTACTGGCCGTCGCTTCCCAGGACCTGTTCCGGTCCCAGTGCGTATGACGGCGGTCGTTCCCGCTCACCGCTGCGGGGCAGTCCCGGATTCCCACCGGGTTCCCTCTTGCGACGCATCCCGCCTGGCGGACGGGGCGAACCAGCTGCGAGGCCCACACTAGGTCGGTGACCGGGGAATGAACACCGCTTTCCACATGTCGGACGCCGAAATGAGACACGGTGGGGGCGCGGCGACACCACTCGCCACACCCCCACCGCTCCCGCGTGCCTCCGGCGCACCCTCAGCCCGGAGACAGTGCCGGGGCCCTCAGCCCCGGCCGTATGTGTGGAACCCGCGGCCCGTCTTGCGTCCGAGCAGTCCCGCCTGCACCATCCGCTGGAGCAGCGGGGGCGGGGCGTAGAGCGGTTCCTTGAACTCTTCGTAGAGGGACTCGGCGATCGCCGCGACCGTGTCGAGGCCGATCAGGTCGGCGAGCTTGAGCGGTCCCATCGGGTGGGCGCAGCCCAGCTCCATGCCCGCGTCCACGTCCGCGGCGCTCGCGAAGCCGGATTCGGCCATCCGGACGGCCGACAGGAGGTACGGGATCAGTAGCGCGTTGACGACGAACCCGGCCCGGTCCTGGGAGCGGACCACGGTCTTGCCCAGGGCGTCGCGGGCGAAGTCCTCGACGGCGGCGAGCGTGTCCGCCGACGTGTGGAGGGAGGACACGACCTCGACGAGCGGCAGGACGGGCACGGGGTTGAAGAAGTGCAGGCCCACCACCCGGTCCGCCCGGCCGGTGGCCATGCCCAGCCGCATGACCGGGATGGCCGACGTGTTGGTGGCGAGTATCGCCTCCGGGTCCTCGACGATCTTGTCGAGGGCGGTGAAGACCGCCGTCTTGGCGTCCGGGTTCTCGGTCACCGCCTCGATGACGAGCTGCCGGTCGGCGAGGTCCTCCAGGTCCCCCGTGAACACCAGCCGGGTGAGTGCGTCCTCAGCGGAGATCCGGTCGAGCTTCCCGCGCTGGACGGCCCGCTCCAGGGAGACGGCGACGCGTTGGCCGGCGGCGCGGGCCGCGGTGGCGTCCGCCTCGGCGACGACCGTGTCGAGTCCGGCGCGGGCGCACACCTCGGCGATGCCCGCGCCCATCTGCCCCCCGCCGACGACTCCGACGCGCCGGATCCGGGCGGGCCGCACGGGGGCGTTCACGCGTTCACCCGCACGGCGGTGTGACGGACGAGGTGGCGGGTGTAGGCCTCGGGGGTGAAGAACGCGGGCAGTCGGACCGAGAGCGCACTGTCCACGAAGACCTCCCGCGCCTCCAGGACCAGGGCCTGCGGGTCCGCCGCCTCCAGGGCCGCGCATTCGGCGTCGAGGAGGTCGGTGACCACCGCCCGGTCCACCCGGTCGTGGCGGAGCCACTGCCAGATCTGGACGCGGGCGATCTCGGCGGTCGCGGCGTCCTCCATCAGCCCGTTCAGGGCGACGGCTCCGCTGCCGCGCAGCCAGGCGTCGAAGTAGCGCAGGGCCACGGCCACGTTGGAGCGGACGCCCTCCTGCGTGGGCGGGGCGGCGATCCGGCGAACGGAGAGCAGGTCGCCGGACGTGACCTCGACGTCCTCGCGGGTCCGCTCCAGCTGGTGGGGACGTTCTCCCAGGACGTTGTCGAAGACCTCGCGGCCGACGGGGACGAGCCCGGGGTGGGCGACCCACGAGCCGTCGAAGCCGTCCTCCGCCTCCCGTTCCTTGTCGAGCCGCACCTTGGCGAGGGCGGCGGCGTTGGCCTCCGCGTCCCGGCTGGGGACGTGTGCGGCCATGCCGCCGATGGCGTGGGCGCCGCGCCGGTGGCAGGTCCGTACGAGGAGTTCGGTGTAGGCGCGCATGAAGGGGGCGGTCATGGTGACCTTGGCGCGGTCCGGGAGCTGGAAGTCGGTGCGGTGGCCGAAGGTCTTGATCAGGCTGAAGAGGTAGTCCCAGCGGCCGGCGTTCAGCCCCGCGCTGTGCTCGCGCAGCTCGTAGAGGATCTCCTCCATCTCGAACGCGGCCGTGATCGTCTCGATCAGGACGGTCGCGCGGACGGTGCCCCGCGGGATGCCGAGGAGGTCCTGGGCATACACGAAGACGTCGTTCCACAGGCGGGCCTCGTACCGGTTCTCCAGCTTGGGGAGGTAGAAGTACGGGCCGTACCCGGCGTCGATCTGCCGCCGCGCGCAGTGGAAGAAGTACAGGCCGAAGTCGACGAGGGAGGCGGAGAGGGGCCGGCCGTCGATCTCCAGGTGTTCTTCGAGGAGGTGCCAGCCCCGCGGGCGCACCATGATCGTGGCGAGGTCCGGTCCGAGGCGGTACTCCTTGCCCCCGGGGGTGGTGAAGTCGATGCGCCGGTCGATGGCGTCGATCAGGTTGATCTGACCGCCGATGACGTTGTTCCAGGTGGGGGCGGTGGCGTCCTCGAAGTCGGCCATCCAGACCTTCGCGCCGGAGTTGAGGGCGTTGATCGCCATGCGGCGTTCGGGCGGGCCGGTGATCTCGACCCTGCGGTCGGTCAGACCGGGGGCGGGCGGGGCCACGCGCCAGTCGGTGTCCGCGCGGACGGCGGCGGTGGCGCGGGAGAAGTCCAGGGGCGACCCGGAGGCCAGGTGGGCCGAGCGGCGCCGGCGCTCCTTGAGGATCTCCAGGCGGCGGTCCGCGAAGGCGGCGTCGAGCCGGCCGAGGAACTCCAGGGCCTCGGGGGTCAGGATCTCCTCGTGGCGCTCACCCGGCGCGCCGAGGACCTGGACACTGCGGGTCAGGGGCTTGAGTGACATGCGGTTCTGCTCCTCGGCGTGGGGTGGCCGGCACCCGGGGCCGGCAGGGCCCCGGGCGCCGTCGGACGGCGAGCTCAGGGCGCCGGGCGGGACCGGCGCCGCACTCTCAGTGGAACTGCTCTTCTTCGGTGGAACCGGCGAGCGCGGTGGTGGAGGAGGCCGGGTTGACGGCGGTGGAGACCAGGTCGAAGTAGCCCGTGCCGACCTCGCGCTGGTGCCTGACGGCCGTGAAGCCCTGCGCCTGGGCGGCGAACTCCCGCTCCTGGAGGTCGACGTACGCGGTCATGCCGTGCTCGGCGTAGCCGCGGGCCAGGTCGAACATGCCGTGGTTGAGGGAGTGGAAGCCGGCCAGCGTGATGAACTGGAAGCGGTAGCCCATCGCGCCCAGCTCCCGCTGGAACTTGGCGATCTGGTCGTCGTCCAGGGCCGCCTTCCAGTTGAAGGAGGGCGAGCAGTTGTAGGCGAGCATCTGGTCGGGGTACCGGGCGTGGATCGCCTCGGCGAACTCCCGCGCCTGCTCCAGGTCCGGGGTGCCCGTCTCGACCCAGATGAGGTCCGCGTACGGGGCGTAGGCCAGACCGCGGGCGATGACCGGGGCCATGCCGTTACGGACGTGGTAGAAGCCCTCGGCGGTGCGCTCGCCGGTGCAGAACTCGGCGTCGCGCTCGTCGACGTCGCTGGTCAGCAGGGTGGCGGCGAGGGCGTCCGTACGGGCGATGATCAGGGTCGGCGTGTCGGCGATGTCGGCGGCCAGGCGGGCCGCGTTCAGGGTGCGGATGTGCTGCGAGGTCGGGACGAGGACCTTGCCGCCGAGGTGGCCGCACTTCTTCTCGGAGGCGAGCTGGTCCTCGTAGTGGATGCCGGCGGCGCCCGCCGCGATCATCGCCTTGGTCAGCTCGAAGGCGTTCAGCGGTCCGCCGAAGCCGGCCTCGGCGTCCGCGACGATCGGTGCCAGCCAGTCCGTCGTGTCGGCGCCGCCCTCGGCGGTGGCGATCTGGTCGGCGCGCAGCAGCGCGTTGTTGATCCGACGGACCACCTGGGGAACGGAGTTGACCGGGTAGAGGCTCTGGTCGGGGTAGGTGTGCCCGGCCTGGTTGGCGTCGGCGGCCACCTGCCAGCCGGACAGGTAGATCGCCTGGAGCCCGGCCCGCACCTGCTGGACGGCCTGGCCGCCGGTGAGGGCGCCGAGCGCGTGGATGTAGTCCTGCTCGTGCAGCCGGCGCCACAGGCGCTCGGCGCCGCGCCGGGCCAGGGTGTGCTCCTCGCGGACGCTGCCGGACAGCCGGACCACGTCCTCGGCCGTGTAGGTGCGCTCGATGCCCGCCCACCGCGGGTCATCGGCCCAGCGCTGCTTGAGCTGCTCGGCCGCCGCCGTCGTGTTCGCCTCTGCCATGACCGTCACCGTTTCCATCCGTCGCTTGTCTTGCCAATGCCCCCGGCAGGGATCCACGCATTGACACTCTGTGCCTGTGAGAGAGGGTGCGGCCGCCGAATCCGCCCGTGGGCCGGAGCTGAGCAATGCTGCCGATCTGCCAGGAGCAGGACGTTCAGATCGCCGAAATCAGGGCGTGAATCGAGGATCTGAGGTCCGTCCCGGCCACCGGTTCCGGCTGGCCGCAGGACTGACTCTGGCATTGGCACTGGGTGCCATCAAGGCTGTACGACTGCCAAGCTTTGCGAATCTTCCGGGCCGGAATTGCCAAGGTTGCGAAGGCCCGTGGTGAACGGGATCCACGTATGCTGCGGAGCCTGTCCGACGGTGGAGGAGTCCGGTGAGCAAGACGTACGCGGGGGCACGGCTGCGCCGGCTGCGCGAGGAGCGGCGGATGACGCAGGCCGACCTGGCCAGGGTGCTGGGCATCTCGCCCAGCTACCTGAACCAGATGGAGCACGACTCCCGCCCGCTGACCGTTCCGGTACTGCTGCGCCTCACCGAGGCCTTCGGGGTGGACCCGGGGTTCTTCTCGGAGCGGGACACCAGCCGCCTGGTCGCGGACCTGCGCGAGGCGCTCGCCAAGGAGGTCGCGGAAGCCCGCGTCTCCTCCTCCGATCTCGCCGAGCTCGCCACCCGGATGCCGGCGGTCGCCTCGGTCCTGCTGGACCTGGGGCGGCGCAGCCAGCTCCTCGCGGAGCGGCTCACGGACGCGGCCGAGGGCCGTGGAGGTGCCGCCGAGGCGCCGCGCTCGCCCCACGAGGAGATCCGCGAGTTCTTCTACCGGCGGCAGAACTACCTCCACGACACCGATCTCGCCGCCGAGGAGCTGGCCCGTGAGATCGGCATCCGCCCCGGGGACGTGATCCGCGCCCTGACCCGGCGCCTCACCGGCCGGCACGGGGTCGGGATCACCGCGGACTGCGACCGGCTGCACCACTACGACGCCGACGCCCGGGTCCTGCACCTCTCGAACCGGCTCCGGCCCGGCCAGCAGGCCTTCCGGATGGCCACGCAGCTGGCCCTCCTCGAATACGGGGAGGAACTGGACCGGCTGGCCGCCGAGGACTTCCCGCCCGGGTCGGCCGCGCACCCGTTGGCCCGGATCGGCATCGCCAACTACTTCGCGGCCGCGCTGATCCTCCCGTACACGGCCTTCCACACCGCCGCGGAGGAGTTCCGGTACGACATCGAGCGGCTCACCGACCACTTCGGCCTCGGCTACGAGACGGTCTGCCACCGCCTCAGCACCCTACAACGCCCCAGGCTGCGTGGGGTTCCGTTCTCCTTCGTCCGGGTGGACCGGGCCGGGAACATGTCCAAGCGGCAGTCCGCAACGGGATTCCACTTCTCCCGGGCGGGCGGCACCTGCCCGCTGTGGAACGTGTACGAGGCCTTCACCGCCCCCGGCCGCATCCACGTCCAGGTCGCCGCCATGCCCGACGGGCAGCGGTACTTGTGGACCGCCCGGGCCGTCACCCGGCACCGCGGGGGCTGGGGCGAGCCCGGCAAGACCTTCGCCATCGGGCTGGGGTGCGAGATCCGGCACGCCTCGCGGCTCGTCTACGCGGACGGGCTCGACCTCGACAACACGGCGGCCGCGACCCCGATCGGGATGGGCTGCCGGCTCTGCGAACGCCTGGACTGCCCGCAGCGCGCGGTCCCCCCGCTCGGCCGGGTGCTGGCCGTCGACGAGAACAGCAGCACCTTCGTCCCCTATCCCGTCGAAGGCCCATCCGCAGCGAGCCGCGGCTGACACCGACGGCGCAGCGGCCGCTGCCGCAGGCGGTGTGAGGGCGGGTGCGGGACCCGCGGGCAGCGGGTCCCGCACCCGTGGGAATCAGGCGCCCCAGCGCAGGGCGATGGTGTCGCCCACGTTGATGACCTTCTCGCGCAGCGCGCCCGCGAAGGCGGAACCGTCGACGCTGACCTTCCACGTGTTCGAGCCGCTGTTGGCCTTGCCGTTGACGTTGGTGATCGTCCCGGTGCCGGAGGACGGGGTCACGCTCGTGACGCAGCCCGACGGGGTGGCGCCGCCGGTGGCGGCGGCCAGGACGTCACCGAGGGTGGTGGTCGTCCCGGTCGGGGTGAACGCGACCGAGCACACCTTGAGGTTGCCCGCGCCGTCGTCGACGGTCAGCGCCAGCTTGGTGGCGGTACCGGCGGTGAAGGTGGACTGGGCCACCCACTGCGGGGCGCCGGGGGTGACCGGAACCGGCGGAGCCGTGGTGAAGCCGCCGCCGACGACCGCGCGCAGCGCGTCGATGGACGAGTAGGCGGACGGCGCGGTGTCGGAGGGCTTGTACTTGAAGCCCCCGGCCGGGTTGTACTGGTTGGCGATCAGGAAGTCGATCGGGGTCTTGCCGCCGGCGGTGAGGAAGTCCCCGGTCTGCGGGTTGAAGCCGCAGGCGTTCAGGCCGGCGACGCCCCAGCCGTTGGAGCTGGTGTTGACCCCGTAGAGGGAGTTGAAGGCACCGCTGCCGGAGACGAGCGTGCCCTTGAGGAAGTTCTTCGCCTGGACGACGTCCGTGTCGGTGTTGGGCACGCCCGAGACGCAGAGGGCGGCCATCGCGGCGCCGGTCATGTCGACGTCGCTCGCGGAGTTCAGGACGGTGGGGTTGCCCTCGCCCTTCTGGTACGTCCAGCCGCCGTCGACGTGCTGGTTGGCCCTGATGCGAGTGACCACCGAGTCGGTCAGCGCCTGCGGGACGCGGTTCGCGCCGCTCTGGGTCTTGCCCCCGCCCAGCGAAAGCGCCGCGAAGACGGTGCCGTTGAAGTTCCCCGAGGGGCCGAAGTAGCCGGACTCCGCCGTCTGCCAGTAGGAGTAGACGTTCGCCACGAGGTTGCGCGAGGCGGAGACCCGGGCCGGGTCGATGCCGGCGGCGTACGCGTTGAGGGTGCCGCGCTCGTAGTCGGTGACCACCGGGGAGGCCGAGGGCCAGCCCGCCGTCGAGAGGAGGTTGCGGTAGACCGTGCGGGCGTTCTTCGTCGTGTCTCCGCCGGGGTAGACGTCGACCACCGCGGTGCCTGCTGCGGCGAAGGCGCTGAAGGCCCATTCGTTGGACAGGCCGGAGCCGGCGTACGAACCGTCCGCCGCCTGAAGGGACTTGAGGTACGCCACACCGTTGGTCTTGGACGTGGCGATCTGCGCGGGGCTGGAGGTCGCGAAGGCGGGCAGCGCGGTGAGGGCAAGGGCGCCCAGGGCCGCGGGCACGGCGAGCGCGAGGCGGCGGGAGGTACGGGGACGGGACATGTCCTGCTCCTGGAATCGGCGGACGCCGGCTCCTCCCGACAGGCGGCACTACACCGCCGTGGGGCACGGCAGGGGCCTGGTCGGAGGGCCGCCGTCCGGAACGCGTGGTACGGCTTCCTGTACTGCATCGCCGTTTGGGCATTCGGGCTCGGAAACGGCCCCCGCCGTCCCACACCGCTGCGCGTCAGCTCCGGCTTCACACCGGATTCCCCCATCTGGCAGCCCAGGACGCTACCCGAGTGATCAAGGGACCGCCAGCCACGTCGGCGGGATGACCGCGGCACGCAACCGGGCCCGGTCGGCTGAGACTTATGCCACCTTGACGCGTCCACGGGATCCGTGTTGCACTCCGGCTGATAACTGCTCAGCACCAGGGGAAGCCGGTCGAATTCCGGCGCTGACCCGCAACCGTAGGCCCGGATCGTCCCGGGTGAGCCGGAATGCCTGGGGCCGGGCCACAGTACGAAGAGCGCCGTCGCGGATTGCGGTGTGGTCGTCGCAGCCTCCCCATGGCGAAGGAAGCCGTGCGGGGGCACATCGCCACGCACGCAGCCGCCCGGCAGAGACGAGGGGCCGCGGTGGGGACCGAACAGCAGGCGAAACGTCAGTCAGGGACGAGACGGCGGTTCCTCTCCCTCGTGACCGCGTCCTTCCTGACGCTCGGCGCGGGAGCGGCCTTCCTCGCGGCCCCCGGATCGGCCAGTGCCGACCCGATCGAGCAGTGCACGCCCACCACCGGCGCCCTCGTCGCCGTGGACTTCGGCCCCTTCGGCGGCAAGGTGGAGAAGGGCTGCGACACCACCCCCACCTCCGGATACGAGCTGCTGCACACCGGCGGCTTCACGACCACGGGCACCGTCCACGACGGCGACGGGTTCATCTGCCGCATCGGCAAGGGCTCCGGGACGCAGTACCCCACCCCGGACAAGGAAGAGTGCGTCCTCACCCCGCAGGCCACCGCCTACTGGTCGTACTGGATCGCCTCGCCCGGCCAGCGGAAGTGGACCTACAGCCCGCTCGGTGCCATGGCCCGGCCCCTGAAGCCCGGCGATGTGGACGCCTGGGTCTACGGCGGCACCGACGTCGGCGGCACCAAGGGCAAGCCGTCCTTCTCCCCCGACGACGTCCGGGGCGTCACCACTCCTGACCCGGCCGTCCCGGCGGCCCCGCCCAAGGTGCCCGCCGGCTCGGTCGACGTACCCGCCGCCACCCGCTGGATCACCGGGAAGCTGACGGACGGGGAGCGCGTCGTCGACGAAGGCTCCACCGCCGCGAACCACTTCCTCACCACGGAGGCTGTGTTCGCCCTGGCGGCCGCCGATCCCAAGAGCCCGGTGGCGAAGAAGGCCGCCGGGTTCCTCGCCACGCCCGCGCAGACCGACGCGTACGCCTACCCGGCCGGCAAGGACTCGATCCCCGACGCCACCGCCGCCGCGCGCCTCGCGCTCGTCGCCGAGGCCACCGGCAGGGACCCGCACGCGTTCGGCGGCCACGACCTCCTCGGCGACCTCGTGAAGTACGTCTGCCCGCGCGACATCGGCGACGGCGAGACGATCGACGGCTGCTACACCAAGGGCGACTTCCGTACGACCGGACAGGCCGACGCCCAGGCCATGGCCGTCATCGCCCTGGCCAACGGCGGTGTGACGCCCCCGGCCCACGCGGTGAACCGACTGGTCGGCCTCCAGTGCGAGGACGGCGGATTCACCAGTGTCCTCATCCGGGCCGGAGGAGCGTGCGAGAGCGAGGCCGGCTCCACCGGCCTGATCACCCTGGCCCTGGCACGGGCCGGCGGCGACGAGAAGGCGATCCAGAAGGCCCGCGGCTACCTCAAGAAGTCCCAGCTGGCGACCGGCGCGTGGCCCGCCATGTACTACGAGACGACCGGCAACCCGGCCGCCACCGCCTGGGCCGCGCAGGCACTGCGCGCCCTCGGCGACGAGGCGTTCGCGGACGCCGGCGTCTCCTGGCTCTCCACGCGCCAGTTCCCGGCGGCAGGCTTCGGTTTCGGCGAGGACGACACCGAATCGAGGCTGTTCCCCACCGCGACGGCCGCCATCGCGGGTGCCGGCAGCGATCTGGTCGCGCTGACCACCAAGAAGACCGAACCGCCGACCGTCCCGCCGGTCACTCCCCCGCCCGGTGACGGGCCGGACCTGAAGAAGGGCGTCGCGTACCTCACCGGCACCTCGCGCCTGATCCAGGGCCGGTTCTACGAGAGCGGCAAGGGAACCGGCTTCGCCGACTACGGCATGACCATCGACGGCGCCTACGCCCTGGCCGCGACCGGCGAGAACAACCCCGTGCTGCGCAACATCGTCGACTTCCTCGACAAGGGCGGCAAGGACGGCAAGGGCCGCACCATCAACGACTACACCCTGATCGGCACCAAGTACGCCGGCGGCGGCTCCATCGGCAAGACCGCCCTGCTCGCCGAAGCGGTCGGCCGCGACCCCCGCAACTTCGGCGGCAAGGACCTGATCGCGGCCCTCGCGACGGGCGTCTGCACCGCGAAGGACACCACGTCCACCCCCTACTGCGGGGGCAAGGGCGCCTACAAGAACGCCAAGTCCGTCTTCGACCAGTCCCTTGGCGTCATCGCCCAGGTCCGCGCGGGCGACACCGCCGCCGCGACCGAGCAGATCGCCTACCTCAAGAGCCTCCAGGACTCCTCGGGCGCCTGGCCCAGCCTCATCGGCAAGGACAGCGGCGCCGAGGTCGACTCCACGGCGATGGCCGCCATGGCCCTGGACCTGCTGCCCGACGAAGCCTCCCGGACGGCCGTCGACAAGGCCCTCGCCTGGCTCGCCACCCAGCAGAAGCAGGACGGCGGCTTCCCCGGCGCCTCCGGCAACTCCGTCAACTCCGCCGCACTCGCCGTCCAGGGGCTGTACCTGGACGCGGCGAAGTACGGTGCGCAGGTCGCCAAGGCGCGCAAGTTCCTGGCCGGCCAGCAGAACGGCGACGGCGGCTTCAACATCGCCCAGGACGCGCAGCCCGGCTCCGACGTGCGCGCCTCCACCCAGGCCGTCGGCGGCGCCACCGGCATTTCCTTCGGCGTCCTGACCCGCGACCTGAAGGGCACCACCCCCGAGCCCGTCCCCAGCACGTCCGGCGGCACCAACGGCGGCTCCAACGGCGGTGCCAGCGCCGGCGCCTCCGGCGGCAACGGCTCGCCCGTCATCGTGACCCCCGGCGAGGACGCGGGCGGCGCGGGCTCCTCCGGCGGGACCGGCTCGGGCGGCGGGGGCCTCGCCTCCACCGGCGCCCAGGTCGGCGCGCTCGCCGCGATGGCCCTGGTCCTGACCCTCGGCGGCTGGGGCCTCACCCGCGCCGCCAAGCGGCGCCGCGAGGACACCGGGGGCCGGGCATGAGCGGCAACCGGCTCCTGCGCGCCCTCGCCCGTACGGCCGCCGCGCTGGGGCTGACGGTGGCGGCGTTCGCCGCCGCCGCGGCCCCGGCCGGGGCCGCCCCGCAGCCGATGGGCCAGTGCACCACCTCCTCGGGCGTCGTCCTCGCCGTCGACTTCAGCCACTGGGGCGGCCCCGTCTACCGCTCCTGCGGTACGACGCCCACCACCGGCTACGAGCTCCTCAACCAGGGCGGCTGGGCGACGACGGGCACCGGCCACGACGGCCCCGCCTTCATCTGCCGCATCGGCTACAGCGGCCACCAGGGCGGCAAGCAGTACCCGACCCCGCAGCAGGACGACTGCGTCCTGACCCCGCCCGCCTCCGCCTACTGGTCGTACTGGCACGCGAACCCGGGGCAGAACACCTGGGAGTACAGCCAGCTCGGCGCCATGCTCTACAAGCCGAGGCCGGGCAGCGTCGACCTGTGGATCTTCGGGGGCACCAACATCGAGGGCACCGAGGGCAAGCCCACCGTCACCCCCGACCAGCTGCGCGCCAAGAACACCGCGCCGACCGGCGGACCCGCGCCCCAGGACACCCGCACCGCGGCGCCCCTGCCTCCGAACGTCAACACCGGCCCGAAACCGGAGAACCCGCCCGCGGCCGTCCCGCCGGCGACGACACCGTCCCCCGGCCCCACGGCCCCGGAAAGCCCGTCACCCTCGGCGAGCCCCTCCGACAGCACCGCGCCGACCCCCTCCGCACCACCGCCGTCCGCCCCCGCGGCCGCGGCCGCGCCCGGACCCCCGGTCGTCGACGCCGCTCCCGCCGCCGACGCCGAGTACGACGTGGGCTCGTACCTGCCCGCCGTCGCCACCGGGGCGCTGGTGCTGCTGATCGGCGCCGCCGCCGTCTACGCGGCCAAGCGCCGCCGTCGTACGGAGTAACCGCGTGTCACGCACCACCTCGGCCGCGGCCGAGCCGCCCGCGTCCGGCCTCGCGCCGGACGCGGGCGGCCGCCGTCTGCCCCGCACCCTGCACCCCGTCGCCTGGTGGATCTGGGCCCTGGCCCTCGCCACCGCCGTCAGCCGCACCAACAACCCGCTGCTGCTCTTCCTCGTCCTCGCGGTCCTCGGCTACGTCATCACCATGCGCCGCACCGAGGCCCCCTGGGCCCGCGGCTTCAAGTACTACCTCTACCTCGCGATCACGGTCGTCGCGATCCGCGTGACCTTCCGCGCGGTCTTCGCCACCGGCATCACCCCCCGCGACCACTTCCTGTTCTCCCTGCCCCACGTCCCCACCCCGGACTGGTACGCGGGCATCCAGCTCGGCGGCCCCGTCTCCCTGGAGGCCCTGCTCTCCGCCGCCACCGACGGACTGCGCCTCGCCTGCATGCTGTGCTGCATCGGCGCGGCCAACACCCTCGCCAATCCCAAACGGGCGCTGCGCGTCCTGCCGGGCGCGCTCTACGAACTCGGCGTCGCCGTCACGGTCTCCATCAGCGTCGCCCCGCAGCTCGTGCAGAGCGTGCAGCGCGTCCACCGCGCCAAACGGCTGCGGGCCGGGCGGTCGAAGGGGCTCCGGGCCCTGCGGGGGATCGTGGTCCCCGTCCTGGAGGACGCCTTGGAGCGCTCGCTGCGACTGGCCGCCGCCATGGACTCGCGCGGCTACGGCCGGGCCGGCACCGCCACCCGCCGCTCCCGGCGCGCCACCGGCGCCCTGATGCTGCTCGGCATGTGCGGCCTGTGCGCGGGCGCGTACGGACTCCTCGACGCCACCGCCCCGAAGCTGCTGGGCCTGCCCGCGATGGGCGCCGGCGCCCTCCTGTGCTTCGCCGGCCTGCGCCTCGGCGGTCGCCGCATCACCCGGACCACCTACCGGCCGGACCCCTGGCACCTCGCCGAATGGGCCGTCGCCGGCTGCGGGGTCCTCTCCGCCGTCCTCCTCTTCACCAACGTCGGCTTCAACGCCGCCGAGCTCAACCCCTCCATCTACCCGCTCAGCTGGCCCACCCTGCCGCTCGTACCCGCCGCCGCGATCCTGCTCGCCGGGACCGCCGGCTTCCTGGCCCCGCCTCCCGCCCCGCCCGCCCGGCCGGCCGTCCCCGCACAGCGCACCGAGGAACCCAAGTGATCACCTTCGACCAGGTCACCGTCCGGTACGAGGACACGGCCGAACCCGTCCTGCACGACGTCAACCTGACCGTCGAGGAGGGCGAACTCTGCCTCGTCGTCGGCCACACCGGCGTCGGCAAGTCCACCCTCCTCGGCGCCGTCAACGGCCTCGTCCCGCACTTCACCGGCGGCACCCTGTACGGCCGTGTCGTGGTCGACGGCCGGAACACGGCGGAGCATCCCCCGCGTGAACTCGCCGACGTCGTCGGCGTGGTGGGCCAGGACCCGCTGGACGGGTTCGTCACCGATACCGTCGAGGAGGAACTCGCCTACGCCATGGAGCAGTTGGCGGTCCCCCCGGCCACCATGCGCAAGCGCGTCGAGGAGACGCTCGACCTCCTCGGCCTCGCCGATCTGCGCCACCGCGCCCTGCACGAGCTCTCGGGCGGCCAGCAGCAGCGCGTCGCCATCGGCTCCGTCCTCACCGCCCACCCCCGCGTCCTCGTCCTGGACGAGCCCACCTCGGCCCTGGACCCGACCGCCGCCGAGGAGGTCCTGGCCGCCGTCACCCGCCTCGTCCACGACCTCGGCGTCACCGTCCTGCTCGCCGAACACCGCCTGGAGCGCGTGGTCCAGTACGCCGACCGCGTCATCCACCTGCCCGGCGACGGCCGCGTCGTGTCCGGCCCGCCCGCCGAGATCTTCCGTACGTCCTCCATCGCGCCGCCGATCGTGGAACTCGGCCGCGCCGCGGGCTGGACCCCGCTGCCCCTCTCGATCCGCGACGCCCGCAGGGCCGCCGGCCCGCTCCGCTCGCGGCTGGCCGACACCGCTCCCCCGCGCGTGCGGCCCGCTCCCGTCGCGGACCGCTCGGAGCTGCTCACGGCGCGCGGGGTCACCGTCGCCTACCACGGCGTGCCGGCCGTCCGCGAGGTCGACCTCACCCTGCACGGCGGGGAGATCACCGCCCTCATGGGCCGCAACGGATCCGGCAAGTCCTCCCTCCTGTGGGCCCTCCAGGGATCCGGGCCGCGCAAGGCGGGCTCGGTGGCCGTCGCCACCGCCGACGGCTCGAAGCCCCAGGATCCCCGGAAGCTGTCCGCGGCGGCGGCCCGGCAGCTGGTGGGACTCGTCCCGCAGACCCCCACCGACCTGCTCTACCTCGAATCCGTCCAGCAGGAACTCGACCAGGCCGACACCGAGTCGGGGGTCGGGGCGGAGGACGTCCGGGCCCGCGCCATCCTCGACCGGCTCGCCCCCGGGATCCCCGACGGCACCCACCCCCGCGACCTCTCCGAAGGGCAGAAGCTCGCCCTCGTCCTCGCGATCCAGCTGGCCGCCGCACCGCGGGTGCTGCTCCTCGACGAGCCCACCCGCGGCCTCGACTACCGCGCCAAGACCGAACTGATCCGCATCGTCGACGACCTCGCAGCGGAGGGCCGCGCCGTCGTGATCTCCACCCACGACGTCGAGTTCGTCGCCCGCGCCGCCGACCGCGTCGTGGTCATGGCCGAGGGCGACGTCGTCGCCGACGGTCCCACCACCGAGGTCATCGTCGCCTCGCCCGTCTTCGCACCCCAGACCGCGAAGATCCTGTCCCCGCTGCCCTTCCTCACCGTCGACCAGCTGACCGCCGTACTCCCCTCCGACGCCGACGGAACGGACCTCCACTCGTGAGCACGCAGCACGCGGCCATCCTCATCCGTCCCCGGGCCGCGATCGTCATCGGCATGGCCGCCTTCCTCGGCATCGTCGCGTTCTTCTGGCCCTTCCTCGTCGCCCCGGGCAAGTTCGGATCCAACTACGCACCACCGCTGATCTTCGGCGTCCTCCTCGTCATCGTGCTCTCCGTGGTGATCTCCGAGATCGCGGAAGGCGGCATCAACTCCAAAGCCCTGGCCATGCTCGGGGTCTTGTCGGCGGTCAACGCCGCGATCCGCCCGCTCGGCGCCGGCACCGCGGGCATCGAGACGGTGTTCTTCATCCTCGTCCTGGCCGGACGCGTCTACGGCCCCGGATTCGGCTTCACCCTCGGCTGCACCTCGCTCTTCGCCTCCGCCCTCATCACCGGCGGGGTCGGGCCCTGGATGCCGTACCAGATGTTCGGGTGCGCCTTCGTCGGCATGCTGGCGGGTCTCCTCCCGAGGGCGTCGGGCCGCAAGGAGGTCGCGCTGCTCGCGGTCTACGGGTCGGTCTCCGGCTACCTCTTCGGTTTCCTCCTCAACCTGTCCTTCTGGCCGTTCTCCCTCGACCCCAACAGCTCCCTCGCCTACCTGCCCGGCCTCCCCTTCACCGAGCAGTTCCACCGCTACCTCGCCTTCGACCTCGCCACCTCACTGGGCTGGGACACCGGCCGGGCCGTCACCAACTTCGTCTGCGTCTGCCTGGCCGGCCCCGCCGTCCTCACGGTCTTCCGCCGCGCCGCCCGCAAGGCCCGCTTCCAGGCCCCGATCCGCTTCCGGCCCCGCGCGCTCCCCACCGAGGACACTCCTCCGGAGCAGCTGGGCAACACGACTGCCAAGTCCTCTTAATACTGCGGCCATTGAGTGGCGCCACCGTCCGGCGTAGCGTTTTTCGGGAGCATTTGATGACGGGTTGAATTCGCCCACCCCGCATCGGCCTCCTCATCTCCGCACGCCGATCAGGAAGGCGCGATTCACCATGCCCGTTTCCGCTTCCGCACCACTGCACCTCGCCGTCTCGCTGGACGGCGCGGGCGCGCACCCGGCCGCCTGGCGCGAGCCGGGAGCCCGGCCCGCCGAGCTGTTCACCGCCCGCTACTGGGCCGGTCTCGTCGCGGAGGCCGAGGCCGGGCTGCTCGACTTCGTCGCCTTCGAGGACGGGCTCGCCCTCCAGTCCTCCTCCCCCGGTGGCCCCGACGAGCGCACGGACCGGGTCCGCGGCCGGCTCGACGCGGTCCTCACCGCCGCGCGGGTGGCACCGCTGACCCGCCGCATCGGGCTCGTGGGGGCCGTGACCACCACCCACACCGAGCCCTTCCACATCTCCAAGGCCGTGGCCACCCTCGACCACGTCAGCCGCGGCCGCGCCGGCCTGCACGTCCAGGTCTCCGGACTCCCTTACGAGGAACGGCACTTCGGCCGCCGTCCCGCACCGCTCGCGGAGGACGCGCTGTACGAGGAGGCCGCCGACCACGTCGAGGTGGTCCGGCGTCTGTGGGACAGCTGGGAGGACGGTGCGGAGATCCGCGACGTGGCCACGGGCCGGTTCGTGGACCGCGACAAACTCCATTACATCGACTTCGCGGGCCACCACTTCAGCGTCCGGGGCCCTTCGATCACCCCGCGCCCGCCCCAGGGCCAGCCCGTCGTGAGCGCGCGCGCCACCGACAGCGCGGCGTACGGGCTCATCGCCCGGTCGGCCGACATGGGCCGCCTCGTGGCCCGCGACACCGAGGAGACGCGGGCGGCCGTCACCGCCGTCCGGGGGCTCCGCACCTCGGCGGGCCTTGCCGAGCGGCCGCTGCACCTGTTCGGGGAGCTGACCGTGTTCCTCGACGAGAGTGCCGCGGCGGCGGCCGACCGCCGCGGCCGCCTCGACGAGGCCGCGCGCGAACCGTACGAGGGCGACACCGCCGTGTTCACCGGTACGCCCGGCCGGTTGGCCGAGTTGCTCCAGGAACGCCGGGAGGCGGGTCTGTCGGGCTTCCTGCTGCGACCGGCGGTCATCGCCCACGACCTGCCCGCGATCACCCGCGCCCTGGTGCCGGAACTCCAGCGGCGGGGTCTGTTCCGCCGGGAGTACGAGGCGGACACCCTGCGCGGCCTGCTGGGACTCGACCGGCCCGCCAACCGCTACGCCGCGGCCACGCTCCCGGCCGCCTGAGCCACCCCACGCGACGCGAGGCTCGCCTCGCCCTCTCTCGCCTCCGGAAGGACGAACCATGACCACCGAGCCGCTCAAGCAGATCCACCTCGCGGCCCACTTCCCTGGCGTCAACAACACCACCGTCTGGAGCGACCCGGCGGCCGGCAGCCACATCGACTTCGACTCCTTCGCCCACTTCGCCCGGACCGCGGAGCGCGCCAAGTTCGACTTCCTCTTCCTCGCCGAGGGCCTGCGACTGCGCGAACAGGGCGGACGGATCTACGACCTGGACGTCGTCGGCCGGCCCGACACCTTCACCGTGCTGGCCGCCCTCGCGGCCGTCACCGACCGCCTCGGGCTCACCGGCACCATCAACTCCACCTTCAACGAGCCCTACGAGGTGGCCCGCCAGTTCGCCTCCCTGGACCACCTGTCGGCCGGCAGGGCCGCCTGGAACGTGGTCACCTCCTGGGACGCGTTCACCGGCGAGAACTTCCGGCGCGGGGGCTTCCTGCCCCGGGAGGAGCGCTACAGCCGCGCCAAGGAGTTCCTGGCCACCGCGCACGAGCTGTTCGATTCCTGGGACGGCGGCGATCTCGCCGCCGACGCCGGATCCGGCACCTTCCTGCGCGACGCCCGGGCCGGGGCCTTCGCCCACCAGGGCCCGCAGTTCGACATCGAGGGCCGGTTCAACGTGCCGCGCAGCCCGCAGGGCCGCCCGGTGATCTTCCAGGCGGGCGACTCCGACGAGGGCCGCGAGTTCGCCGCCTCCGACGCGGACGCGATCTTCGGCCGGTACGGGACCCTCGACGAGGGCCGGGCGTTCTACGCCGACGTCAAGCGCCGCCTCGCGAAGTACGGGCGCACGCACGACCAGTTGAAGATCCTGCCCGCGGCCACCTTCATCCTCGGCGACACCGACGCCGAAGCCCGCGAGGCCGCCCACGCGGTGCGCCGGCTCCAGGTCAGCGGGCAGACCGCGATCAAGTACCTCGAACACGTCTGGAACCGCGACCTGTCCGGCTACGACCCCGACGGCCCCCTGCCCGACATCGACCCCGTGACCGGCGAGAACACCATCGCCCTCGGCCGGGCGAGCGTGCGCCAGTTCCGCGATCCGCTGGAGACCGCCCGGCAGTGGCGCGCCCTCGCCGAGGCCAAGAACCTCTCGATCCGGGAGCTGGTCATCGCCACCACCTCGGGCCAGACCTTCGTCGGCTCCGCCGCCACCGTCGCCGAGCAGATCAACACGCTCGTGCAGGCGGACGCGGCCGACGGTTTCATCCTGGTCCCCCACATCACCCCGGGCGGCCTCGACACCTTCGCCGACACCGTCGTCCCCCTGCTCCAGGAGCGCGGGGTCTTCCGCAGCGAGTACGAAGGCACCACCCTGCGCGACCACCTCGGTCTCGCGGTGCCGCGGGCGGCCTCCGGCCGGCGGCGGGCAGCGGCCTCGTGAAGTTCCTGGCCATCACCCTGATCACCGACGACACGGACCCGGTGACGGGCGCCGCGGCCCCCACCCGGGAGCGGTTCCGCGAGGTCGTCGCGAGCGCGCTGCGCGCGGAGGAGCTCGGCTTCGACGGGTTCGGCGTCGGTGAACGCCACGAGCGGCCGTTCCTGTCGTCCTCACCGCCCGTGGTGCTCAGCCACATCGCGGCGCTGACCCGCCGGATCCGCCTGTTCACCGCCGTCACCACGCTGAGCCTGCTGGACCCGGTGCGGGCGTACGAGGACTACGCGACCCTGGACCACCTCTGCGACGGCCGCCTCGAACTGATGGTCGGCAAGGGCAACGGCACGGCCCAGCGCGAGCTGTTCCACGTGACTCCCGAGGACCAGTGGGAGCGCAACGCCGAGAGCTACGAGCTGTTCCGCCGGATCTGGCGCGAGGACAAGGTGAGCGCCGAGCCGCGCTTCCGCCCCGCACTGACCGGCGCGGAGGTGCTGCCGCGGCCGTACCAGCGCACGCTGCGCGTCTGGCACGGCAGCGCGACGAGCCGGGAGTCGGTGGATCTGGCGGCACGCTACGGGGACCCGCTGTTCTCGGCGAACGTCACCCACCCCATCGGCCCGTACGCGGAACTGGTCCGCCACTACCGGGAGCGCTGGGAACACTACGGCCATGACCCGGCCCGCGCCGTCGTCGGCGCGGGCACGGCCGGCTACCACGCCGCGCGCACCTCGCAGCAGGCCGTCGCCGCGTACCGGCCGGCCTTCGCCCGGTACCTCGCGGCGCACCGCGCGCAGGGTGTGGAGCCGGTCTTCGCGACCCTGGAGGACTTCGTCGAGCGCAGCTCGGCGCTGATCGGCAGCCCCCAGCAGGTGATCGAGAAGGTCCACCGTTACCACGCGGAGTTCGGCCACACCGTCCTGCACCTGCAGGCCGAGGCGGGCGGGCTCCGGGAGGCGGAGCACCACGCCTCCCTCGAACTCTTCCAGTCGGAGATCGCCCCGGTGCTCCGCCGGGAGATACCCGACCCTTCCTTCCCCGACCTGTAAGGAGCCAGGCCATGTCCGGAATCCCCCTCGGGGTCCTCGACCTCGTCCCGGTCGCGTCCGGCTCGACCGCCGCCGAGGCCCTCACCCACAGCATCGACCTGGCCCGCCGTACCGAGGAGTTCGGCTACGCGCGCTACTGGTTCGCCGAGCACCATCTCAATCCGGGTGTCGCCGGGACCTCGCCGGCGGTGGTCCTGGCGCTGACCGCGTCCGCCACCAGCACGATCCGGCTCGGTTCCGGCGCCGTCCAGCTCGGGCACCGCACCGCGCTGTCGACGGTGGAGGAGTTCGGCCTCATCGACGCGCTGCACCCCGGCCGCCTGGACCTGGGGCTGGGCCGCTCGGCGGGGCCGCCGCAGCGGCGCGGCCCGGTGGAGGGCGAGGTCGCGCCACCACCCGTACCGGTCACACCGGCCACCCCGGCCACCCCGGTGACCCCGGTCACCCCGGTCACCCCGGTCACCCCGGTCACCGACGGGTACACCGCGAACGGGCTCCGCATCCCCGACCGCTTCTCCTTCGCCCACCTGCTCGGCCATCCGCGGGTGGCGCTCCAGCAGAAGCTGCTCAACCTGCCCGGCGCGCAGCCGCAGGACTACTCCGAGCAGGTCGACGACGTCCTCGCGCTGCTGCGCGGCGAGTACCGCACGCCGGAGGGTGTGGAGGCACATGCCGTTCCCGGCGAGGGGGCCGACGTACAGGTGTGGATCCTGGGCAGCAGCGGTGGGGTGAGCGCGGAGACGGCGGGCCGCAACGGGCTGCGCTTCGCGGCGAACTACCACGTCAGCCCGGCCACGGTACTGGAGGCCGCCGAAGGGTACCGGGCCGCCTTCAAGCCGTCCGCGGAGCTGGACCGGCCGTACGTGACGGTCTCCGCCGACGTGGTGGTCGCCGAGGACGACGGGAGCGCCCGCGAGCTGGCCACCGGGTACGGGCCGTGGGTGCGCAGCATCCGCACGGCCGAGGGCGCGATCCCCTATCCCACGCCTGCCGAGGCACGCGCCCTTCCCTGGTCGCATGAGGACCGCAAGCTGGTGGCGGACCGGGTGGAGACCCGGTTCGTGGGCTCGCCCCGCACCGTCGCCGACCACCTGGAACGGCTGCAGGAGGCGACGGGCGCCGACGAGCTGCTGATCACGACGATCACCCACCGGCACGCGGACCGGGTCCGCTCCTACCACCTGCTGGCGCAGGAATGGCAGCGGCGCGGCTGACGGCCGGCCGCGGGAATCGCGCACGCCGGATCACCGCTCCGCGCCCTCGGGCGCGTCGGCGAAGGGGCTGTGGTCCAGCTGTTCGAGGAGGTCGGCGGGGTCCCGGTACACCGCTTTCGCTCCGGCGTCTTCCAGGTCGAGGCGTGGGATACCGCCACAGAGCAGGCCCACGCTCGTGACCCCGGCCCGCACTCCGGCCTTCATGTCCCAGACGGTGTCGCCGACGAAAACAGCGCCGTCCGCGGGCGCGTCGACGAGTTCGAGGGCGTGGTGGACGGGGTCGGGCGCGGGCTTGCCCTCGTCGACGTCGTCGGAGCTGGCGGTGGCGTCGATGGCGTCGTCGGCGTCGACGGCCCGCCTGAGGGCGCCGAGTTCCTCACTGCCCGCCGAGGTGACGAGGACGACCCGCCACCCGCGCCGGTCCAGGGTGAGCAGGAGTTCGTCCGCCGCCTCGATGCGGGGCAGCCGGTCGAAGAACGTGCCGTAGAGGGTGTCGTGCGCGGTGCTGAGCGCATCGTCCTCGCCGGTGTCCCGGCCGTCGCCCAGCAGGTGGGCGAGCAGGTCCTCGCCCGGCAGGCCGATCGCCCGGTGGATGGCGTGCATGGAGACGTCGTGGCCGGCCTGGCGCAGCGCCTCCCACCAGCACACCACGTGCAGATGATTGGTGTCGGCGAGCGTCCCGTCGACGTCGAACAACGCGGCTCGGTTCATGGGCCGCGCCTACCCGTCTCCCGCCCGTGCAGTCCTTCCGCCGGGGTGCGAGGTTTCGGCGGCGCCGGACGGGCCCCGTGCGGGGTGCGGGGTCGGCGGCGGGCGGCTTTCCGGCCGCCCGCCGCGGATGCGCCGTCCGCTCAGCTCGGCTCCCCGTCGAAGAGCACTCCGGGGTTGAGGATCCCCGCCGGGTCGAGCGCGTGTTTCGCGGCCCGCAGCGCCCGGGCGAACGGCTCCGGGCGCTGCCGGTCGTATCCGGGCCGGTGGTCGCGGCCGACGGCGTGGTGGTGGGTGACGGTCGCCCCGTGTGCGCCGAGCACGTCCATCGCGGCGGCCTTGATCTCGTCCCACATCGCGACCTCCGAGCCGCGCCTCGCCGGGGCTATGACGGTGAAGTAGGGGGCGGGGCCGTCGGGGTAGACGTGGGTGAAGCGGCAGTTGATCATCCCCTCGGCGCCGGTGACCTTGCGTACGACGGCGCCCAGGTCCCGGTGCACGGCCTCGTACAGCCCCTCGGCACGGTCCCAGGTACAGGCCGTTTCGAAGGTTTCACTGATCACGCCCATCCGCGCGAGTCCGTCGCGCAGGTAGGGCATGCGCAGGAACGCGGAGCGCCACGTGTCGGCCGCGGAGTCGTCGGCGGGGCCGCCGGCCGCGGGAGGTGTCACGGCCGGAGAACCGCCGTGGTCCCGCGCCAGGGCGACCAGTTCGGCGAGCCGGTCGGTGACGGGGACGTGTGCGGACTCCACCCCGAGGACGAGTA
Organism: Streptomyces sp. WM6372; assembly: GCF_001279655.1. Lineage (NCBI taxonomy): Bacteria > Bacillati > Actinomycetota > Actinomycetes > Kitasatosporales > Streptomycetaceae > Streptomyces > Streptomyces sp. WM6372. Next base: position 167,684 of record NZ_LGDB01000183.1, read on the forward strand.
CGCTCCGGCCGCCGCCTGCCACGCCCGCGAGCGCCGCCTCGCCCGGGTCGAGAAGTCGGCAGTTGGCCGGGTGCAGGCCCGACTGCGCGATGGCGCGGACCGCGCCGGCCGCGGCCTTGAAGTCGTCGAACAGGACCGAGGCGGACGCCTTGTGGCGGGGCCGGTCCTGGAGCCGCATCCAGGCCTCGGTGATCACTCCGAGCGTGCCCTCCGATCCCAGGAACAGCCGGTCGGGGGACGGGCCCGCGCCCGAACCGGGCACGCGCAGCGACTCGTTGATTCCGACCGGGGTGACCACGCGCAGGGACTCGGTCAGGTCGTCGATGTGGGTGAGGAGCGTGGCGTAGTGGCCGCCGGCCCGGGTCGCCAGCCAGCCGCCGAGGGTGGAGAACTCGAAGCTCTGCGGGAAGTGGCGCAGGGTCAGTCCGTGCGGCCTCAGCTGGGCTTCCAGGTCGGGCCCGAGCACGCCCGCCTGGATCCGTGCCGCCCTGCTGGTGGTGTCGATGTCGAGCACGCGGTCGAGGGCGGCGAGGTCCAGGGAGAGCACACCGCGCCGCCGGTCCCCTCGGTACTCCACTCCGCCGACCACCGAACTGCCGGCCCCGTAGGGCACGACGACCACGTCCGCGCTCTCGGCCCAGTCCAGGACGTCGACGACGTCCTGCTCGCAGCGGGGGAAGGCGACCTGGTCCGGGGCCGCCCCGAGTTCGCCGCGCAGGGCCCGTACGACGTCGCGGTAGGCCTTGCCGTAGGTGTGGGAGGCCCGCTCCTGCGGTGTGTCGGACATCAAATGGGCGAGGGAGGACGGCGGGGCGACCCGGGCCTCGGGCAGATCGACGGACCGGACGTCCGGTACCGGCAGCGGGGTGTCGGCTGCCCCGGGGACGAGCGCGCCGAGGGCGACGCACTCGGCGTCGGGCAAGGCCTTGTCATCGGCGCCCCAGCCCCACCAGGAGCGGTGGCGTCGGGGCTGGGCGAGAGGGGCGGCGGGCACGGTCTCGGCCATGGAGATATGACCTTTCGGTAATTTACCGCTTGGTAATTTACTCCACCGTATAGTTCGCTCCATGGACTCCACAAGCGCCGGCGCCGAACCGGCCATCCCTCCGACCGCTGCCTCGCCACCGGCGGGCCGGCGCCGGGGCAGACCGGCGGGGACGAAGGGCGTACCGCGCGCCGAGCGCGAGGAGCAGATCCTCGCCGCCGCGATGGAGGAGTTCGGCCGGCACGGGCACGCCTCCGCGTCGATGGCCGCGATCGCCCGGCGGGTGGGCGTGACGAAGCCGATGCTCTACGCCTACTTCGACTCGAAGGACGGGCTCTACCTCGCCTGCCTCGAACACATCGCCGCCCGCGTCATCGCGGCCATCGACGAGGCGATGTCATCACGCGGACCGGCCGCCACCGCTGAGGAGCAGCTCCCCCACGCCGTCCTCACCGGGCTCTTCACGGCCCTCGAAGGACGGCGGCACGCCTGGTTCGTCCTCTACGACAGGACCCTGCCGCCCGGCTCCGAACTGCGCCTCGCCGCCCAGCGCCACCGGGAGGCCGTCGACGGATTCGCCGCGACGGGCACGGCGGCGCTGCTGAGCGGCCGCGGCAACGAGGACCCCCTCGACGCCGATGCCCTCAAGCACGTGTGGACGGGTACCGTCAGCGCCCTCATGGGCTGGTGGATCGCCCACCCCGACCAGTCCGCCCAGGACATGAGCACACGCTGCGCCCGACTCCTGACGGCGATCCGCAGCGCCTGAACACCCGACCCGGGGTCGGGAAGGTGAAGCCACGGCCTCCGATCGGCACGTTCGGCACCCCCGGGCCGGAGGCAGAGCCGGCAGGCCCGGGGAAGCACCGCGTCGTGGCGATCGCCGACCGCAGTACGGGCCGGTCAGGCGGTGGCCGGCACCGGAGCGGTCTCCGTCTCCTTCCCGGCCACCGCATCGTCGGCCGCGGCCGGGGCAGGGGCCTCGCCCGCCTCGCCGTGGTGCGGGAGGGCCGTGTAGTAGACGGTGGCGCCCTGCTTGACGCGCTCGGCCAGGCTGCGGGCCACCAGACGCTCGGTGGTCGTGCGCACGAGGTTGTCGCTGACGCTGCGGTCAGCGTGCGCGGTCTTCAGGGCCTGGGCGATCTCGCGGGCCGTCTTCGGCTCCGCCTGACCACTGAGGTGCCGGTGGATCAGCTCGGTCAGCGGGACCTGCTTCTCCTTGGCGGCGACGGCCTTCTCCTTGGCGGCCACGGTCTTCGCCCTGGGAGCGGCGGCCTTCTCCTTGGGCGCGGCGGTCTTCGCCTTCGCGGGCTCCTTCGCCGCCGCCCTCACGGCGGTCGTCTTCCTGCCGGCCGCCTTCTTCGCGGTCGCCTTCTTCGCGGCGGTGGTCTTCGCGGCGATGGTCGTCGCGCCGGTGGTTGCCGCGGTGGTGGTCGTCGCTGTCTTCTTGCCGGTGCGCGGGGCGGGCACCGCGGTCGCGGTGTCACCGAGGGCCGCCCGCATCCCGACGAGCAGTCCGTGGTCCTGCTCCAGACCGGCCAGGCGCCCCTGGAGGGAGGCGATCTCCTCGCGGATGCGTGCCTGCTCGGCGGTGTTCAGGTCGAGGTCGGCGGCGACCTTCTCCGCGTACTGGGACTTGAGGGTGGGAATCTCCTGAGCGGACATGTGGGCTCCTTCGATGGACGGTGTTGGGTGCGGACTCTACTCAGGTGACCTGTGAGGTGTGTGAGTTTGAGCGGTACCGGGCCCAAAGGAAGCGCCTGTGGTCAGAGTTGCACGACGACTCGCATCAACCCGGCGGACCGCGAGCATACGCCCGGTGCGGGGGCGACGGCTTCCGCCGCCGTGGTGCCGGAGGAGCCGGGTGTGGGGTCGGGCCTACTCCCCCGGGCGGAGCCGGGGGTGAAGGGCCTGCGCGCTACGGGCGGGTGGCGGTGACCAGGTAGTAGTCCAGGATCTGCTGCTCCCAGGCGGCGAGGAAGTTCCGGGGCCAGGTGCCCGGCGCCCACAGGCGCGCGAGCCAGCGGTCCCAGCCGGGCCAGACCTGCGGACCGATCGAGGCGATCCGTACGTCGACGAAACCGGCGTCCGCCAACGCTTCGCCGAGCCGCGAAACGGGCCGGGCGATGTCCAGGCCGCTGGCGAACGAATCGAGCAGCGCCGCGAGCCGTTCCGCCGGCGCCTGCGCACCCTCGACGCTGAAGAAACTGGCGACCGCCACCCGCCCGCCGGGGCGCAGGACCCGCGCCGCCTCACGGGCGAACGCGCCCAGGTCCGGGAAGTGCTGGGCCGCCTCGACGCTGTACAGGCAGTCGAACTCGGCGTCGCCGAGTGGCAGGTTCTCCGCCGCACCGAGCACGAAGCGCAGCCGGGGCGGCCGGGCTTCGAGGAGGGGGGAGTTCGCTTCGCGGGCCCGCCGGAGCTGCTGGGGGTGGATGTCCACTCCGGTCATCTCCGTGGGCCCGTACTCCTCCAGGGCGAGGGCGCACCCGAGGCCGAGACCGCAGCCGATCTCCACGGCCCGGCCGCCCGCGGGGCCGACCGCGTCGAGTACGTGCCGGTAGAGGTCCTGCTCGCTGCGGATCCGGTCCCCCTGGGACAGCGGCTGTTCGAGATCGACGGCCTGCCAGTAGCCGAAGTTGATGAACCCGCCGGCGAACACCGGCACGGCGCTGAGATCGGCCGGCCCGTACGTCTCCCACACCTCGGGCCGCACGGCCGGAGCGGGCTGCTCTGCAGGGGTTCCCGACAACACCCCACCACCTCCTCGTGACGGGGCGTTCCGCCCCGGATCCTCCAGTGTGTCGTGTGGGCCCCGGTCGCGACAGAGGACCCGCCTGTCCGCACCGGGCGGGCTGCGTGTGCGATCCGCGGACGGCCGGCGAGTGGTCGGCAGGTCTTGCGGTGCGGGTTCGGCGGCGGGCTCCGACGGCTGAGGGACGGCCCTTGCACCCGCGGGCGCGGGTCCTGGGCGATCATTGGCCGACCCGGGAGGCGCTTTCGCCGTGCGGGTCGGCGAGGATGGCGGGGTCACCCGCCCGCAATACGTGAGGAGTCCGCGCAGATGCCCGCGTCCGGTCCCGGCCCCAAGCCTCCGACGATCGCCGATGTCGCCCGTGTCGCCGGGGTGTCGCGCACGACGGTCTCGCACGCCCTCAACGGGCTCGGCAAGGTCGACCCCCGCACCCGGGAGCGCATCAAGCAGGTCGCCGCCGAGCTCGGGTACCGGCCCAACCTCCGGGCCCAGCGGCTGCGGCACGGGCAGGCCAAGGCCATCGCGCTCGCCTCCTCGATGCCCTTCGCGGTGGCGGGCGGGCCGTCCCGGCTCGGGTTCTACATGGAGATCGCCGCCGCCGCGGCCGAGAGCGCGCTGCTGCACGACTACGCCCTCGTCCTCGTACCGCCCGTCCAGTCCGGTTCCGGGCTGCACTCCGTCGACATCGACGGGGCCATCGTCGTCGAGCCGGACGTCAACGACCCCGCGGCGGCCCGGCTGCGGGAGCGCGGGCTGCCATACGTGGCGCTCGGCAGGCCCGTATCCCCGGACGAACAGGCTCCGTACGTGGACCTGCACGGCGGTCCCGTCGCCGAGATGCTCCTCGCCCACCTGCACGAGCAGGGCGCCGAGCGGCCCGCACTGATCATCGGGTCGGGTGAACGGCACTCCTCCGTCGACGCGCGCGAAGCCTACGGGCGCATGGCGGCGCAGCACGGCTGGCCGCCGGTCGTGGCGACCGCCCCCGAGGCGGGCGGCGAGCGGGCCGGATACGAGTGCTGCGCGGCCCTGCTCTCCGAGCATCCCGGGATCGACGCCGTCTGCGCGCTGGTCGACGCCTTCGCGGTCGGGGCGGTCCGGGCGATCCGGGACAGCGGGCGGACCGTACCGGACGACGTCATGGTCGTCACCCGGTACGACGGACTGCGCGCCCGTACCTGCGATCCGCTGCTCACCGCCGTCGACCTGCACCTGGACCGGGCGGCGGCCGACGCGGTGGAGCTGCTGCTGGGACGGCTGCGGGGCGGGGCGGCGCCCACCGTGTCGGTGGCGGCGGCGCCCGCGCCCCGGCTGGTCGTACGGGCGTCCTCGCTGCGGGTCACGCCCCCAGCATGAGGACCACACCGGAGACCAGGGCGAACAGCAGGACGAACAGGCGCATCCTGCGGGCGTCCAGGCGGTGGTGGACCAGCCTGCTCAGCCACGCCCCGGCGGCGATCGCCGGAAGCAGCAGGACGGCCTGGCCCAGGTCCTGGACACGGCCCTGCCCGGTGGCGAAGAGCAGCACCAGCGAGGCCACTTCACCGATGAGGAAGCAGACGGCGACGGTGGCGCGCAGCTCCGCGGGCGGCCTGTGCTGGTAGACCAGCGCGAGCGGCGGGCCGCCCACGCCGGTCGCGGTCTCCGTCAGACCCGTCACCGCGCCCGCCCCGACGTAGGCGGCCCGGCCGGGGGTGAACGCGGGTGCGGCGAGGCTCACCACCGCCGCAAGGACGGTGGCGATGCCCACGAAGAGGCCGAGGCTGCGGTCCGGGATCAGCCAGAGCAGTGCCAGTCCGCCGGGGGTCGCGGCGAGCCGGGCGAAGGTGATCCAGCCGGCGCCCCGCAGATCCAGCGCGGCCCGCTCGCGCCAGGCGACGTACAGGTTGAGCGGGATCATCGACGCCAGCACGAACACCGGGAGCAGGCCCGGATCGAGGATCCCCGCCACGGGGGCGACGATCAGGGCGAAGCCGAGCCCGCTGCTGCCCTGGACGAAGGCGGCGAGGGCCACGGTGAGGGCGAGCACCGTCAGCGTCGCGGGGTTCATCGTGAAGTGCTCCGCTCGCGGGCCGCCGTGGAGGTGGGGTGGACCCGGGTGATGGGGGCCCGTGCCACGGCGGCGCGGGCCAGTTCCGCCGCGCGCCGTACGAGCGCGGGACCGTCCCATCCGGTGGGCCGTCCGCGCCACAGGCGCATCCGGCCCGCGACGAACACGGCGGTGATCTGGTCGCGGTTGCCACGTCGTACCAGCTCCCACGGCAGGTCCCAGGACAGTGCGAGTTCGGGGTTGGTGACGTCGACGAGGAGGAAGTCGGCGGCCAGGCCCGCCGCGACGGTGCCGGTACGGGAACCGAGGCCGACGGCGTCGGCGCCACCGCGCGTGGCGTGTTCGAGCCAGGTCCACCCGGCGCCGCACGAGGAGTCGCCGGTGGCGAGGCCGTACGCGATCCGCTGGGCGAACTCGGCCGCGTCGGCGAGCCGGAACCCGTCGCCCCGGGTGCCGTCGGTGCCGAGCCCGAAGCGGATGCCGCGCTCGGCCATGGCGGTGGCCGGGGCGACGGCGTTGCCCTTCCAGGCGCTGGCGACGGGGTTGTAGCTGACGGCGGTATCCGTGTCGGCGAGCAGGGTCATCTCGCGGGGGGTGAGCAGGGTGGCGTGTGCGGCGAGCAGCTGCGGGCCGAGCGCGCCGAGGTGGTGCAGGTGCTCCAGCGGGCGCGTGCCGTGGCGCACCAGCGACCGTTCGACGCCGGCCAGGTGTTCGTTGACGTGGATCTGCACGGTGGCCCCGGCTTCCGCGGCGAGCCGGGCGGTGCCCCGGAGGGTGGCGTCGGTGGCCGCCTCGGGGACGGAGACGGCGAGGGAGGCGTGGACGAGCGGGTCGCCGTCGTAGCGGGCCAGGTGCTTGCCCGCGCCGTCGAGTACGGACGGGTCGCCCGTCGCGGCGTCGTCGCAGACGAGCCCCAGGACGCAGCGGATACCGGCGTCGCGGGTGGCCGAGGCCACGACGCCGACGTCCACTCCGGTGCGGTTTCCGGCGTCGGCGACGGTGGTGAACCCGCCGCGCAGCGCTTCGAGCGCCGCCAGTTTCGCCGCGGTGTACGCCGACTCCTCGTCCAGGGCGCCCTCCAGCGGCACCCAGACCCGGCGGAAGATCTCCGACGGCTCCCCGTAGGCGAGCGCGGAGCCGAAGCTCTGCGTGAGGTGGTGGTGGGCATCGACGAAGCCGGGCATCAGGAGGTGGCCGGGCAGCCGTACGGGGTCGAGCCGCGGGTGGGTGCGCCCCAGCTCTTCGGCGGGGCCGACGGCCCGGAAGGTGCCGTCGGCGATGACGACCGCCGCGCCCTCGGCGGGGCCTTCGGGCAGCAGCACGGCGTCGGGCACGAGGAGGAGCGGGCCGGGGCCTTCGAGGAGGCCGCGGAGGCGGCTGAGGTCGTGGAGTTCGCTGGGGTCGCGGAGGTCGCGCAGATCGTGGCTGGGCTGGTTCATCGGTCGCTTTCCGTACGGGCCGTGGCGACGCGCGCGGCGACGCCGGGCCTGATGTGGTGGAACAGGAAATGGAGCAGGGCGGCCACGAACGCGCCGACGGCGACGCCGCTCTCCAGGAGGATGCGGAGGTTCGGCGGGAAGCCCGCGTACACGCCGGGGATGAGGATCGGCAGCAGGCCGAGCGCGAGGGCGACGGCGCAGACGAAGGTGTTGGTGTGCTGGTCGAGGTCCGAGCGGCCGAGCATCTGCATGCCGAGCACCGTGATGACGGCGAAGACGACCATCGCGGTGCCGCCGATGACCGCGGAGGGGATGACGCTGATGGCGCGGGTCACGGGCGCGAGGAAGCCGATGACGATGAGGACGATGCCGGCCGCGGCGGTGACGAAGCGGCTGCGCACACCGGTGACGCGGACGATCCCGATGTTCTCGCCGCTCGTCACCATCAGCGGCAGACCGAGGAATCCGCCGACGAGGGAGGTGAGCGCGTCTCCCCTGATGGTCTTGGGCACGGCGATGCGCCGGTCGATCTCCTTTCCGACGGCCTCGGCGTTGATGACGGTCTGCCCGGTGGCCTCCGCCATGGAGGCGAGGCTGTAGAGCATCAGCGGCAGCGCGGCGACGAGGTCGAACTGCGGTGAGCCGAAGGGCAGCGGCTGCGGGGCGTTGAACAGGCCGCCGTCGGCGGCGCGGGCGAGGTCGACGGTGCCGAGGACCGCCGCCAGTACGGTCCCGGCGACCAGGCCCAGCATGACGGCGAGCTGGCGCACGATGCCGGTGGACACCAGGTAGAAGACGACGGTGAACCCGATCGTGGCCACGCCGAGCCCGAGGTGCGCGGGGTCGGCGAATCCCGGCTCGCCGGGACGGCCGGTGACGAGGAGGGCGCCGACCTTCACCAGGTTGACGCCCACGATGACGATCATCGTGCCGATGACGAGGGTGGGGAAGAAGGCCAGCAGCCGCGAGATGACGGGGAGGACGACGAAGGAGAACAGCGCGGTGAGGATGACCGCCCCGGTGGCCGTGCGCAGGCCGTGCTGCTCGGCGATGGCGAGGAACAGGACGAGGGGCGCGCCGCCCGGCAGCATCACGAACGGGAGCCGCGGACCGAACTTCCAGGGTCCGAGCGACTGGATGAGGGAGCCGACGCCGGAGAGCACGAAGGCCGCGGAGAGCAGGTTGACGGTCAGGTGCGGGTCGAGCCGGAGGGTGGCGCTCATCAGGAAGATCGCCGAGATCGGTGTGGCCGCCATGACGAGGACGTGCTGGACGCCGAAGAGGAGGATCCGGCCGAGGGGACGGGACTCGTCGACGGGGTGGACGCCGTCGGGGCTGATGCCGTCGGGGCGGGCGGCATCAGGGGCGGTGGCTTCGGTGTGGGCACCTTCGGGGCCGGTTCCCTTGGGGCCGGTTCCTTCGGGGCCGGTGGTGTGGGAGTCGGGGGTGTGGGACTCGGGGGGCTGCGGCGCCGGGGGCTGGTGGGTACCGGGGAGGGTGTGGCGGGGACTTGACACGTTCGAGCTCCGATCGGCGTTCGACTCGCATGAGTTCAGCCGCGATCCGGCCCTGGACGGGGAGCCAAATCGATTTGGCCAAATCGATTTGGCCGTCAGTATGTGAGGGCCCCGGACGGCCGTCAAGGGTCCCGGCAACCGGCGCGCGGTGCTCGGGCGTAGGCTTCGCCGAGTACGGGCACGACGGGGGCGGGGCGGAGCACATGACGAACAAGACGGCACGGACGTGGGGTTCGACCCTCGATTCGGTCGTGGTGTACGCGCAGGGGGCGGTCTGCCGCCGCCTGGTCCGCGGCAGCATGCCGCCCGACGCCCGGCTGCGCGTGACGGGACTGCCCCGCTCACTGGACCCGGGATCCCTGCGGGCCCGTGTCCTGAACGCCCCCGGAGTGCGCGTCACCGAGGCCCGGGTGGAGGTCGAGGCCGAACCCCTCGGCGCCGGCACACCCGACGCGTTGCGGCGCGAGGTCGTGCGGTTGCGCGAGGAGTGTGCGGCGGCGCAGGGCCGCCGGGAGCGCCAACTGGGCCTGATCGAGGAGGTCAGGGGTCTGCACCCGGTACCGCCGGAGCGCAGGCGCGGGGACCCGCACCGCCGCACTCCGGTCGACGCGTGGCTGGAGCTCGCGGAGTTCGTCGACGCCCGGCTGACACGCCTGCACGCACGTCTCGTCGAACTGGAGGAGGCGCAGCGCCTCGTCGAGCACGAGCTCTCCGTCGCCGTGGACCGGCTCGACCGCGCTTCCACCGACGCGCCGTCGGCGCACGTGGAGACCACCGTCTGCGCGGTGCTGACCCTCGACGGCACCACGGACGCGGAGGAGCCGGCACCGGAGCGGGAACCGGAGTTGGAGCTGGAGCTGGAGCTGGAGTACGCGGTGCCCGGAGCCGTCTGGGTGCCGGCCTACCGCCTCGCCCACCGCCAGGGCGAGGGCTCCGGCCGTCTCGTGCTGCGCGCCTCGGTCGCCCAGCGCACCGGCGAGGACTGGACCGGCGTACGCGTGGCCCTGGCCACCGCCGACCTCCGGCGCCGCACCGACCTGCCGAAGCTGCGCTCGCTCAGGATCGGGCGCCGTCAGCCCGCCCCCGCGCCGTCCGGCTGGCGCGAGCCTCCGGCGGGGCTCGCCGACCTGTTCGCCGGGTACGCGGCGGCCGGCCCCCGTCCGGCCCCGGCCTTCGTGCCCGCGGCCGGTGCACGTCCTGCTGTCGGGGCCGGCTCCGCGCTGCCCGGTCGTCCCGTTCCACCACCGCCGCCACCCGTGGCCGTACCCGTACCCGTACCCGCAGCGCTGTCGGCACCGCCGCCGGCCCCGCAGGGTTACGGCGCGCCGCCCGCTGCGTTCCCGGTGCCCGGCGGCGCGGACGGCGGCTTCGGCGCCGCCGTGCCCTCCCCCGCGCAACCGGCCCGCTCACGAGCCGCCGGGCGGCCGGGCGGTGGCGGGGCAGGCTTCGCCGCGCCCGCCGCCGCGATGGCATCCGCACCGATAGCCCCCGCGGCTCCCGGCGGGGCCCCACCGCCGCCTCCCACGCCGCCGACCGGGCCGCCGCGGCCGAGCGGTGCCGAGCTCGACTACGCCGCCCTCGTGCTGTGCGGCCCGGACGAGCAGGGCGGCCGCCGGGGCCGGCTGTTCCCGGACGCGCCCTCCGACCCGGTCGCGGCCGAACACCGGCGCCGCGCCGAGGCGGTGGCCGCGCTGCCGCTGCCCGGACACGCCGTCCGTCCCCGCGAGTCGGCGGGCTCCTTTGACCACCGCTTCGATGCCGCCGCCCGCGCCGACATTCCCTCGGACGGAACCTGGCACACCGTCACCGTCGGCGAGATCCCGGTCGGCCTGCGCACCGAGTACCTCTGCGTGCCGTCCGTGGAGCAGACCGTGTACGCGACCTTGGTGCTCTCCAACGCCACCGACCAGGCCCTGCTGGCCGGCCCGGTGGAGGTCACCGTCGACGGCGAGTTCCTGCTGACCGCCGCCCTGCCCACGCTCGCCCCCGGCGGTGTCCGCCGGGTGGGGCTCGGCCCGGCCGAGGGCATCGCGGTCACCCGCCGTACGAACCTGCACGAGTCGACCGCGGGCCTCCGGGGCAACACCACCGTGCTCGACCACCGCGTCCACGTGGAGCTCGCCAACCGGCTCGCCGGGCCCGTCACCGTCGAGGTCCGCGAGCGGGTGCCGGTCACCACCGAACCGGACGTCCGGATCGAGGAACGGGCCGACTGGACGGCACCCGAGGAGGGCGCGGGGCCCGAGCACCACGCACCGGGAACCCGCATCTGGCGGGTGGACCTGCCCGCCGGCGCCACCACCGCCCTCGACGGCGGCTACGAGATCCGCATCCCGGCCGGCAAGGGCCTGGTCGGCGGCAACCGCAGGAGCTGACACAGCCATGTCCACGGCCCCCACGCCGATCGCCCTCCCCGTCACCGCGGTGACCTGTCTGGAGGACCGGGCCCACATCGAGCGCACCGCCGTGCTCGACCTCCGGGCCGGAGTCCAGCGGCTGCGTCTCGGTCCGGTCAGTGCGCTGGCCGTCGACCGTACCCTCCATGCCGAGCTGACCGCCGATCACCCGGCGGCCGTGCTCGACGTACGGATGGTCCGCACGTGGACGCCCAGCGGGCCGCTGCCGGCCGCCGACGACTCCGCCCTGCGCCGCCGGGTGCACGAACTGGAGGGCGAGCGGCACGCCGTGGAGCAGCGGCGCGACCGGCTGCACGCCCGCCTCGACGTGCTCGGCCGCCTCGCCGCGGATCTGCTGCGGGACATCGGTGAGGGCGCCGGTTCCGGAGAGGGTGACGGGCCCCGCTGGGCCCGTGAACTGGACCGGGTGGACGCCGAGCGGGAGGAGTTCGGGGAGCGGCTCCGCTCCACCGAGTCCCGGTCGGCCTCGCTCGATGCCGAACTCGGCGAGCTGCGGCGGGCCATGGCCGGCTCCGAGACGGAACCCGCAGAGCTGGTCGGGCATGTCGAGCTGACCGTGGACGCCTCGGCCGCCGGTCCGGTCCGGCTGCGCCTGAGCCACCTCACTCCGTGCGCGCTGTGGCGGCCCGCCTACCGGGCCGTACTCGACGGCGGCCGTCTGACGCTGGAGAGCGACGCGGTGGTCTGGCAGCGCACCGGCGAGGACTGGTCCGACGTACGGCTGACGTTGTCGACGGCCCGGTCGGCGCTGGCCACCGACCCGCCGCGGCTCGGTGAGGACCGGCTGACGCTGGCCGACCGCACCGCCGCCGAACGCCGCTCGGTCGACGTCGAGTTGCGCGAGGAGGCGATCGGGGACATCGGCCCGGCCCCGGTGCTCGGTCTGCCGGGGGTGGACGACGGCGGTGAGGCGCGGGTGCTGGGATCGCCCGCGCCGGTCTCCGTACCCGGTGACGGGCGCGCGCACCGGGTGCCGCTGTCCGCGTTCACCGCGCCCGCGAGCAGCGAGTACGCCTGCTCGCCCGAACTGTCCCCGCTGGTCACCCAGGCGGTGCGGTTCGACAACGGGTCCGGCCACGCGCTGCTCGCCGGTCCCGTGGACCTGGTCCGTACCGGCGGGTTCAGCGGCCGCGGCACGCTGGACTTCACCGCTCCCGGCGCCCCGGTCGTACTGGCCTTCGGCAGCTGCGACGACCACAGCGTGGTCCGGGAGGCCGAGGAGTCCCGGGCCACCGCCGGAATCAGCCAGCGGACCGTGGTCACCCGCACGGTGCGCCTGCACCTGTCCCGGTTCTCCGCGCCGGCGGAGCGGGGCGAACGGGTGGTCGTCGTACGGGAGCGGATCCCGGTCTCGGAGGTCTCGGCCGTGGAGGTGCGCCTGCGCAAGGAGGCGTGCTCCCCCGCGCCCGCCGCGGTCGACGCCGAAGGCATCGCGCGCTGGGACGTCGTGCTCCCGCCCGGCGGCCGCCGCACGGTCACCCTGGTCTACGAGCTGTCGGCGAGCGCCAAGGTCGCGGGCATCTGAGGCGTCACCGCGCCGGCGCTGTCAGCCGACCTGGATTCCGATGACGCAGGTGTCGTCGTCCGTGTCGGAACGGCTCTCGGCGAGGAGGCGGTCCAGCTGGTCGTCCAGGTCGCCGCCCCCGGAGGCCGCCGCGCTCACGAGGTGGCCCAGGGAGTCCTCCACCGAGGAGTCCCGCCGCTCCACCAGCCCGTCCGTGAACATCAGCAGGGTGTCGTCCGGTTCGAGCTGGACCTCCCGTTCGATGTAGGTGACGTCCGGCAGGGCTCCGAGGAGCAGGCCCTCGATGAGCGGGAAGGCCTCGGGCTCGCCGCCGCGGACGAGCACGGGCGGCAGGTGCCCGGCGCGTGCCCAGCGCATCACCCGGGTACGGGGGTCGAAGAGCCCGCAGACGGCGGTGGCCGTCACGTGCTTCGCCAGGTGGTGGGTGACCGTGTTGAGCCAGGACAGCAGCTGGGCGGGGCCCGCGCCGGTCACGGCGAGGCCCCGCAGGGCGTTGCGCAGGACGACCATGCCGGTGGCGGCCTCGATGCCGTGTCCGGCGACGTCTCCCACGGAGAGCATGATCAGCCCGGAGGGCAGGACGACGGTGTCGTACCAGTCGCCGCCGACGAGCGACTCGGACTCCGCGGGCCGGTAGCGGACGGCCACGCGCAGGCCCGGGGCTTCGACGGCCTGCGGGGTGGGCGGCATGATGGCGTGCTGGAGCTGAAGGGTGAGGCGGTTGCGTTCGGCGGACTCGGCCGCGGTGTGGGCGAGTTGGTCCCGGGTCGCGGCCAGGGCGACTTCGGTCCAGTGCTGGGCGGAGATGTCCTGGTAGGCGCCGCGGACGGCGTGCAGGCGCCGGTCGGCGTCGAGGACGGGCTCGGCGACGACGCGGATGTGGCGGGTGATCCCGTCGGACCTCCGCAGGCGGAGGTCGACGGATGCCGGGCGGCGGTAGCTCAGCACGGCCCGCAGGAAACGGCCCAGGGCGGCGGAGTCGTCGGGGTGGGTGTATCCGGGCAGTTCCCGCAGCGGTACGGGCGGGGCGCCGGCGGACAGTCCGTGCAGCGCGTACAGCTGGGCGTTCCAGGTGATCTCGCCGGTGACGAGGTTCTCCTCGAAGCCGCCGATCCGGCCCAGGCGCTGGGCGTGCTGGAGGAGGTCGGCCAGTCGTGCCGTCTCGTCCTCGATCCGCCAGATGAGCAGGACGGCCGCGCCGTGCCGGCTGACGCTGATGTCCGCGACCGAGGTCAGGGGGATCTGGTCGACGAGGGCGGTCAGGCTCATGCGTTCGGCCCTGAAGGGTTCGCCGGTGGCGTGCACGCGCTCGATGATGTCGAACAGCCCGTTCTCGCCGGCGGCCATCGGATAGGCCTCCAGCAGCAGGGCGCCGTTGACGTCGGCGCGCTGCCGTCCGGCGGGGTCGACGAAGCGGCTGCTGGCGTGGCGGATGCGGAAGTCGGTCAGCCGGCCCTCGGGATCGAGCACGGGGGTGAGGATGACGGCGGGGTCGTGCAAGCCCTCGGCGAGGTCGGTCAGCTCCGAGACGTCCGGGAGCACCGCTTCGGGGAGGTCGGGGTCGCCCGGGGCGGAGGTGTCCATGGTGCGGGCGCAGAGTTCGGCGAGGGCCTCGACCTGGCGCTCGATCTGCGGGGGCTGCGGCGCCAGGGGCTGCGGCCAGCAGATTTCGAGCACGCCGTGGATGCGGCCGCCCGTTCCGGCCGGTACGGCCATCCGTCCGCCGTCGGGCCAGTGCAGGTGCGCGATCGAGGGCAGTCCTTCGCGTTGCAGACGGGCGAGGGTGACCAGTCGGCGCTCGCGCAGGGCGAGGCGGGCGACGGTGGAGACGCCCGGGGGGACGTGGCGCCAGCGCGCGGCTTCCCCGGGCGGGAATCCGGCGTACCCGGCGAGGGCCAGGGAGCCGTCGGGCGCCGCGGTCCACACGGCGACGGCGATCGCCCCCAGGGGTTTGAGGGCGTTCGTCAGGAGGGATTCGGCCACTGCCTGGGTGTCGTCGGCGGCGGCCAGCATCCCGCTCTCGGCGGTGCGCAGCCGGACCGCCACCCTGGTGGACGGCTTGGCCGGGCCGAGGGTGCCGGTCCGCTCGACGAACTCGGCGGCGACCTCGCTGACGTGGTCGCGGGCGGCCTGGTTGACGATGTCGGCGGCGAGGTCGAGCGGGGACAGCCCGGTCTCGCGGGACAGTTCGTCCAGCTGGCGTGCCGCCGCGGCGGGGGTGCAGCTCAGTTGTCCGATCAGGATGCCCTTGGCCAGTTCGACCAGGGCCCTGCCGTCCGCGGCCGCGTGCGCCGCCTGCACCTCGCCGCGCAGGCGTTCGACGGTGGCGACGAGGCGTCCCAAGGGGGTCGGAGCCTGGTGGGGGATCGTGGTGCGGCACGGCTCCCCGGTGACCGCTTCCGGTGCCCGCGCATCGCCGTGCCACTGTGTGTCGGGGGTGCTCACGGTACTTCCGGCTCCTTGCTGGGACGGTCCCGGTCGTGCCGGCCGGGCCGTGGGACGGCTGCGCGGGCGGACGGGGGCGGCGGGGCGGCGGTCATCTCGTGAGCCAGTGCCGGACGCGGGCGATGAGGTCGTCGGCGTCGACGGGCTTGGTCACGTAGTCGCTGGCCCCCGCGGCGAGGCTCTTCTCCCGGTCGCCGGGCATGGCCTTGGCGGTGACCGCGATGATGGGAAGACCGGCGTGGGCCGGCATCCGCCGGATCTCGGCGGTCGCCGCGTACCCGTCCAGTTCGGGCATCATCACGTCCATCAGGATGAGGTCGACGCCCTCGTTGCGGGTGAGCGTCTCGATGCCCTTGCGCCCGTCCTCCGCGTGGAGCACGCGGATGCCGTGCAGTTCGAGCACGCCGCTGAGGGCGTACAGGTTGCGGGCGTCGTCGTCGACGACGAGGACGGTGCGTCCGGCCAGGCCGTCGTCGAGCACGTGGGCGGGGGTCTGCGCCCGCTCCGCTCCCGATTGGACGAAGGGCAGTACGTCCCCCGGCTGATCCGCGGACAGGTGCAGCACGATGCGTTCGCGGAGCTCGTCCAGACTGGACAGCAGCTCCACGCGGTGCGACGCGGCCCGTTCCCGCAGCGCCGTCTCCTGGCCCGTGTTCAGGCGGGGATTGTTGTGCGCGAGGACGGGGAGGGAGGAGAGCGCCGGGTCTCCGTCGAGGGCGTCGAGGAAGCGCAGGGCCTCGCCGTCGGGCAGGTCGAGCTCGAGGACGACGCAGTGGAAGGAAGCCGAGGCGAGGGCGGCGGCGGCTTCCCGCGAGCTCGTGACGCCGACGACCTGGATGCCTCCGAGGTCCCCGGCCGGCCGGTGGCGGGGGGCGAAGTCCCGGTCGGCGCTCTCGGCGACGAGGGAGAGCAGGCCGCCCTGGCGTTCTTCGATCACCAGCAGGCGGCGGGCCTGGCGCTGCCGGGGCAGGACCGGTGCGCCCGCGTGGCCCGGTTCCGCGGAGCCGGCGGCGGCGCCGTGCGGGGCGGGCGCCGGAACGTCGGGGAGGGGGTCCTTCTCGTACTCCGCCCCCCTGACCGGCAGGTAGAGGGTGAAGGTGCTGCCCTGTCCCGGTGTGCTCTCCGCGGTGACGGCGCCGCCGAGGAGCTGGGCGATCTCGCGGCTGATGGAGAGGCCGAGGCCGGTGCCGCCGTACTTGCGGCTGGTCGTGCCGTCAGCCTGCTGGAAGGCGCCGAAGACGGACGCCAGCTGCTGCTCGGGGATGCCGATGCCGGTGTCCCGTACGCGGAAGGCCACCACGGGTCCTCGGCCGCGCAGCCCGGCGGGTACCTCGGTCGCGGTCGCCTGTTCGATCCGGAGCTCGACGCCGCCGCGCTCGGTGAACTTGACCGCGTTGGACAGCAGGTTGCGCAGGACCTGGCGCAGCCGCGAGTCGTCGGTGTGCAGGGCGTCCGGGGCGTCGGGGGCGGTGGTGACGGTGAAGTCGAGGCTCTTCTGCGTGGTCATGGGGCGGAAGGTGGCGTCGACGTATTCCAGCAGCTGCGGCAGGGACACCGGCTCGGGGTTGATGTCCATCTTCCCGGCCTCGACCTTCGACAGGTCGAGGATGTCGTTGATCAGCTGGAGCAGGTCGGATCCCGCCGAGTGGATGACGCCCGCGTACTCGACCTGCTTCGGGCTGAGGTTGCGGGTGGGGTTCTGCGCGAGGAGCTGGGCGAGGATGAGGAGGCTGTTGAGCGGCGTGCGCAGCTCGTGGCTCATGTTGGCGAGGAACTCGGACTTGTACTTGGAGGCGAGCGACAACTGCTGCGCGCGGTCCTCCAGTTCCTGCCGCGCCTGTTCGATCTCCAGGTTCTTGGCCTCGATGTCGCGGTTCTGGCTGGCGAGGAGGGCCGCCTTCTCCTCCAGTTCCGCGTTGGAGCGCTGGAGTTCCTCCTGCTGCACCTGGAGTTCCGCCGAACGTGCCTGGAGTTCGCCGGTCAGCCGCTGGGACTCCCCGAGGAGCTCGTCGGTGCGGGCGTTGGCGACGATGGTGTTGACGTTGACGCCGATGGTCTCCATCAACTGGCCCAGGAAGTCCCGGTGTACGGGGGTGAAGGCGGTGAAGGAGGCGAGCTCGATCACGCCGAGGACCTGCTCGTCCGCCGCGATCGGCAGGATGATCAGGCTGCCGGGGGTTGCGCGGCCCAGTCCCGAGGAGATGACGTAGTCGCCGGGGACCTGGTCCGTGGCGATGATCCGGTGGCTGCGCGCGGCCTGGCCGACCAGGGACTCGCCGAGGGCGAAGCCGGTGGCCCCGCCGGTTCCGGCGGGGCGGCCGTACGAGCCGACCAGGGTCAGCACGGTGCCGTCGGGGCCGTCCTCGGCGAGGTAGAAGGCACCGTACTGGGCGGCGACCAGGGGTGTCAGCTCGTCCATGACGAGTGCGGCGACGACGGAAAGGTCCCGGTGGCCCTGCATCAGGCCCGAGATCCGGGCCAGGTTGGACTTGAGCCAGTCCTGTTCCTGGTTGGCCCGGGTGGTCTCCCGCAGCGAACCGACCATCGAGTTGATGTTGTCCTTGAGTTCGGCGACCTCGCCCGAGGCGTCGACCGTGATCGAGCGGGTCAGGTCTCCCTCGGCGACCGCGCTGGCGACCTCGGCGATGGCCCGTACCTGGCGGGTGAGGTTCCCGGCCAGTCCGTTGACGTTCTGCGTCAGCCGCTTCCAGGTGCCGGAGACGCCCTCCACCTCCGCCTGGCCGCCGAGCCGGCCCTCGCTGCCCACCTCGCGGGCCACGCGCGTGACCTCGGCGGCGAAGGCGGAGAGCTGGTCGACCATCGTGTTGATGGTCTCCTTCAGCTCCAGGATCTCCCCGCGCGCGTCCACCCGGATCTTCTGCGTCAGGTCGCCCTGGGCCACCGCGGTGGTGACCTGGGCGATCGAACGGACCTGTGCGGTCAGGTTGTCGGCCATGACGTTGACCGATTCCGTGAGGTCCTTCCACGTACCGGAGACGCCCTTGACGTCGGCCTGGCCGCCGAGCCGGCCCTCGGTGCCGACCTCGCGGGCCACCCGCGTGACCTCCCCGGCGAAGGCGGAGAGCTGGTCGACCATCGTGTTGATGGTCTCCTTCAGCTCCAGGATCTCCCCGCGCGCGGTGACGGTGATCTTCTGGGAGAGGTCGCCCTTGGCCACGGCGGTCGCGACCTGGGCGATGGAGCGCACCTGGTCGGTGAGGTTTCCGGCCATGAAGTTGACCGAATCCGTGAGGTCCAGCCAGGCACCGCCGACTCCGGGTACGTCGGCCTGGCCGCCCAGGGTCCCCTCGGTGCCCACCTCGCGGGCCACCCGCGTGACTTCCGACGTGACCAGCGACAGCTGGTCGGCCATCCCGTTGAAGACCGTGGCGATCTCGCCGAGCAGTCCGTCCGAGGTATCGGGCAGCCGGGTGCGGAAATCCCCGTCCCGTACGGCCGTCAGGCCGGCCAGCAGGCGGCGCAGCTCCGGTTCGCCGATCCCGTCCCCGCCCTCGGGCCCCGGCGGACCGCTCAGTGACTCCGGGCTCGTCCGCTCAGACATCCGTCTACCCCTCGCCACACGACCGGTCGGCGAAGGTTGACGCCGACCCGAAGGACCTTATGGCACGACCGATCACCCTGAAGCCGCGGTTCCGCACACTGCCCCGGAACCCGCGGGTGCCCGAGCGGGTGCGGGGTGGACGAATCAGTGCGGACTCCCCGGCCCGCCGGCCGACCGGGGCGGGCCGGGGAGTCCGCGCCCGTCACGACCCGCCGACGGCGTCTTCGACGCTGGGGTACAGGGACAGGACCGTATCGGCACCCGTCAGGGCGAAGAGGCGGCTGAGCTGTTCCCCGGGGGCGGCGATGCGCAGGGCCGTCAGATGGTGTGTCCGCAGCAGCAGGTTCAGGAACGACGAGTCGCCGAAGGTGACGGAGCCCACGTCCAGCACCACCAGCGGATACCGGTCCGCGGCGGTGGCGAGTTCCTCCTCCAGAGGGGCCAGCGTGTCCTGGTCGAGCTCCCCCTGCGCGGCCACCACCCACCCGGCTCCGGCCGGGTAGCCGTCCCCGACCACGCCTTCGCGGTGTGTGTCTCCTGCTCCGGTCATGTCCGCCTCCCCGGATCGTCACCTGTACGGCCTCCGCAAGGGAGTATGCCTGTCCATCGGGCGCAGGGAAGCGCCGGGACCGCGGCACACCGCATCCGGTGACCCGCACGGCCGCCGCGCAGGACGTCCTGAAGAAAGTTTTCGCGCGGGCCGTGTAAGAACGAGAAGACGGGGCATGAGCGCCCGGGCAGCGGTCAGTCAATCGGGAGGGAACCGCCACCATGTCTCGCTCGGCCAGCGCCGTAGGCCCCATTCGCGCAACAGACGTGCAGATCACGCCCTCTGTGCCCGCCGACAGGACCGTGGGAGCACCACCGCAGGGCGTGGTGCTGCCCGAGGTGGAGAACCCCCGGGAGGTGGCACCCGGCGACGCACGCGAGCTTTCGAGGCTGTTCTTCGGGAGGCTCCGCACCCTGGAGGAAGGCACGCGTGAGTACCAGTACGCCCGCAACACCCTGATCGAGATGAACCTCTCCCTCGTGCAGTTCGCGGCGCGGCGCTTCCGCGCCCGGGTGCTGGGCGGGGGCCTGGACATCGAAGACATCATCCAGGTGGGCACCATCGGCCTCATCAAGGCCATCGACCGCTACGACCCCGAGCGCGAGGTCGAGTTCTCCACGCTCGCGCTCCCCTACATCACCGGTGAGATCAAGCGCTACTTCCGCGACACCACCTGGGCCGTGCACGTACCGCGCCGCCTCCAGGAACTGCGTACGGAGCTCGCCAAGGCCCAGGAGGCCCTGACCGACGTCCTGGGGCGGGCCCCGACGGTCAAGGAGGTCGCCCACCACCTCGAACTGTCCGAGGAGGAGGTCATCGACGGGCTGGTCGCCGCGAACGGCTACACCAGCGGCTCCCTGGACACCACCGGCGCCGACGGGGACGAGCCCGCGACCTCGACGAGCCGGACGACACGGCCGCTGGCGGACCGTCTCGGTGACGTCGACCCCGCCATGGAGCTCTTCGAGGAGTTCCACACCCTCGCGCCCCTGCTGGAGCAGCTGGACGAACGCGACCGGCTGATCCTGCAGTTGCGTTTCGGCCAGGACAAGACCCAGGCCGAGATCGGCGCCGAACTGGGCATCTCGCAGATGCAGGTCTCGCGCCTGCTGTCGCGGACGCTGGCCCGGCTGCGCGCCGGAATGCTCTCGGTGTAGGCAGCGACATGGCCCAGGCTCACCGGAACGACGGGTCCGTCCCGCCCGTCGGCGCGCAGGCGCTGTACGACGACGTGGCGTGGGCGGACGCCGTCGTACGGTGCGCGGACGCCGCGAACGCCGGGACGGTCGTGCGGCGGCCCCTCACCGCCCGGCCGCTGCGCGACCGTCCCGGCGCCCTGCTGTGCGGCAGCTGCGACCTCGACACCCGGCCCGTCCTGTCCGCGGCGCTGGGCGTCGTCACGCGGATCCCCGGGCCGGTCGTCCACCTCGACCTCTCCGGCGTGGCCTTCCTCGATGCCGCCGCCGTCGCCGCCCTGGTGCGGGCGAACGCCACCGTCACGGGACAGGGCCGTCGTCTGTTGCTCCACCACCCGCCATACTCGCTCCGCAAGGTAGTGGAGATGTTCCCGGACGAATGCGCCGCGCTGGAGGTCGCAGCATGACGAACGTATCTGCGCCCACCGCACCAGGGGACTTCGTCCACCCCGCCCTCTTCTACCAGGGCCGGGCGGAGTACCTGGCAGGGGTGGGCGGGTTCGTACGGGCCGCGCTCGCGGCCGACGAGCCGGTGCTCGTGGCCGTGCCCGGCCCGCGGCTGGACGTCCTGCGCGAGAGCCTCGACGTCGCCGCGGCCGAGGTGACCTGGACGGACATGACGCAGCTGGGCCGCAATCCCGGCCGCATCCTGGCCGCGCTGCAGGATTTCGCCGACCGGCACGCCGGGCGGCCGGCCCGGATCGTGGGCGAGCCGATCTGGCCCGGCCGCTCGCGGGCCGAGGTGCTGGAGGCCACGCGTCACGAGGCCCTCATCAACACCGCCTTCGCGGGGCGGCACGCCACCATCCTGTGCCCGTACGACGTCCTGGGCCTGCCGGCCGAGGTGGTCTCCGACGCCCGGCGCACCCATCCCACCGTGATCGCGGAGGGCAAGGACCTGCACAGCCCGGAGTACGCCGACGCCTCGGTGGTCTGCGCCGACTGCGACGACCCGCTGCCCGAGCCCGACGGGGGTGCGCCCCGGTTCGCGTACGCCTCCGGGGAGCTGGGCGAGGTACGCGCGTACACCGAGAGCTGGGCCCGCGGCACGGCCCTGAGCACGGCGCGGCGCGGCGATCTGATCCTCGCGGTCAGCGAAGCTGCCGCCAACTCCCTCGCCCACGGCGGCGGGAGCGGCTCCCTGCGGCTGTGGAGCACCGCCGGTGGCGCGGTCGTCGCCGAGATCAGCGACGGCGGGCACCTGGCCGACCCGCTGAAGGGGCGCCGCCGCCCCTCCCTGGCATCGGTCGACGGAGGCCGCGGCCTGTGGATGATCCATCAGCTGTGCGACCTGGTCGAGATCCGCGCCTCGGACAGCGGCCTCACGCTGAGGATGCACATGGCATGTTCCTGAGACCGGCGGGTCCCCTAAACTGTCACGCAGGCTGGGCGGGGCCGCAAGGGTTCCCGCGACCAGAGAGACCAGAGTCAACGGTGGGGGTGAGGTACCACAGTGGAAACCATCGGACCGGGAACCGGCGAACCACTGCACGCCGGCCCCTCCGCCGTGGTGCAGCGCCGTCGCCTCGCGCTCTCCGGCGTCCGCGGCCACGTCGCCAAGGGCCGTGACTTCACGCGCCAGGCCTTGCGGGACTGGGGCTGGGACGGCACCGACACTTCCGAGGACGCCCTGCTCCTCGTGTCCGAGCTGCTGACCAACGCGTCACTGCACGCGGGTGGTTGCATCGAACTGGTGGTCTCGGCCGGTGAGGTCCTGCGGGTCGAGGTCTTCGACGGCTCGACGGCGCTGCCGCGCCGCCACCCGTCCCCGCAGCGCGGACTCCCGGGCGGACACGGCCTCAACATCGTGCAGCGCCTCTCCGACCGCTGGGGCACCCACACCCACGAGCACGGCAAGGCCGTCTGGGCCGAGATCGAGGCTTCGCGGCTGACCTCGGGCAGGCCCACCCGCCGCTGAATCGGCCGGCGGCCGTCCCCGTGTTCGCGCGCTCCCGTGTTCCCGTACGGGAGCGTCATTCCGGGAGTCGGGGGCAGGCGCGCGGTATGACAACGAACGCGCTCACCTCCCTGGCCCTGACCCCGGCGCCCGGCCCTGCCTGGGTCCACCTGATCGTCATCGCCTTCGCCCTCCTCGTCCTCGTCCGCACCCTGGCCCGTCACCGGTAGGAACCACCCCTCCGGGGCACACGCGCAGGAGTCAGTGGAGACCCGGCGGGCCCGGACGCTGCTGCCGCAGGTCGCCGCCGGGGTGCCGACCCCGCAGTCGATCGCCGTGTCCCTGCGCCGCAGCCGCCGCCACCGTACCCGCATCGTTCCCCGCGGCGCCGTCGGCGTGGACACCGGGGCGAAGGTGTGCGTCGTACGGAAGACCTCGGGCGAGCTGACCGCGGTGCCCTATGACCACCCGGTCCTGGCCCCCGGAAGCATCCCGCGCTCCTTCGACATCCCTCCCCGGTCTCGCCGAGCACGCCCGCGGCATCGAGGCGGCGCGGCCCTGCTGCGCGGGGCGCCTGACGCAGCGGAGGGCGGGCTTCGCGGGCTGGCGGGGCGTTCACGGGGTATCCGCGGAGCATGGAAACCTCTTCGGATCGTCCGGGCGGCTCGCGGCGCCCGTGGTGGGGGCGGATCGCTGCCGTTCTGGTGGTGGTCGTGGTGCTGATCGTGCTCGTGGCGCGTTTCGGCCTGGTTCCGGGATTGGGCGGCCTCTTCGGCGAGGAGACCCGCGACCGCTCCGGGCCGGCCCTGCTCAAGTCGATCCAGGACATGGACCGTTACGAGGCTGCCGTCGGCAACTTCCAGGTGGTCGTGGACCTGGAGAAGGACGCGGCGTTCCTGCCGGACGCCATCCGCGGAACGCGCACCCTGTACGTGGGGGCCGGCACGGTCAGCGGGTACGTCGAACTGGGCGGGCTGGGCGAGCGGAACGTCTCCGTGAACGGCGACCGCACCAAGGCCTCCATCCGGCTGCCGCACGCGGTGCTCGGCACGGCGGCCCTCGACCCGAACCGCTCGTACGCGGTGTCGAAGCAGCGGGGCCTGCTGGACCGGATCGGCGATCTGTTCTCCGACAACCCGGCCGGTGAGCAGGCCGTGCAGAAGCTCGCCGCCCAGCACATCAACGAGGCCGCCCGCGACAGCGGGCTCGCCGAGCGCGCCGAGAAGAACACCACGGCGATGCTGGAGGGGCTCCTTCGCTCCCTCGGCTTCCGTGAGGTGACGGTCGCCTACGGCTGAGGGGGTGCGGCCTCGCGCTCGTCCCCGAGGACCAGGCGGGGCAGGGCGTCCGGGTGCTTCTCCGAGAGCCAGGCGATCAGCTGTTCCCGTACGGCGCAGCGCACCGTCCACAGGTCGTCGGCGTCCTTGGCCGTGACGATCGCCCGCACGACCATGGTGGAGGGGGTCGTCTCGGTGACGGCGACGTCCCAGCCGCGGCCGTCCCACTCCGGGCAGTGGTGCAGGATCTCGTGCACCTTGTCGCGCATGAGGTCCACGGGGGCGCGGTGGTCACAGTGGAGGAAGACGGTGCCGGTCATCTGGACGCCGCCGCGGGACCAGTTCTCGAAGGGACGGGTGGTGAAGTACGAGACGGGCATGGTGATGCGGCGCTCGTCCCAGGTCCGTACGGCGAGGAACGTGAGGGTGATGTCCTCCACCACTCCCCACTCGCCGGCGACGACGACCGTGTCGCCGATGCGCACCATGTCGCCGAAGGCGATCTGGAATCCGGCGAAGAGGTTTCCGAGGGTGGACTGGGCCGCGACGCCGGCCACGATGCCGATGATGCCCGCGGAGGCGAGCACGGACGTGCCGAGCGCGCGGAAGCTCGGGAAGGTGAGGAGCATCGCCGCGGCCGCGACGACGGCGACGACGACGGTCACGACCCGCGTGATCAGGGTGACCTGGGTACGGACCCTGCGCAGCCTGGCGGGATCGCGGGTGCCGGCCGCGTAGCGGGCGTAGCCGGACTCGACGGCGGCCGAGGCCACGCCCACGATCAGCCAGGCGCCGGCGCCGATCAGCGCGAGCGACAGGGCCCGGCCGACGGCGGCCTCGTGCTCCCGCAGGGGCGGCCACGCCGTCTGCCGGTGGGCTCCCCTGAGCAGGGCGGCGAACAGCACGATCCGCAGGGCCCGCCGGCAGCGGCGCAGTGCGTTCCACAGGGGTGTTTCGGGGTGGCGTGCGTCGGCTCGGCGCAGCAGCAGGTCGGCGGCCCATCCGGCCGCGGCGGTGAGGAGGAGCGAGCCTCCCAGGACGGTCAGCAAGCGAAGCGCGTGGTTCATGTCTCCTCGGCGGATGTAGGCGGCATGGACTTCCCGCGCATGCCCAGACGAGGAGGAGCGACACCCGGGACGGACGTAGGGGACGACACACGGGACCTCCCGCGCGGCGGTGTCCGGCCGCACTGCCGGCGTACGCGAAGGACTGCCGGCGTACGC
Source organism: Streptomyces sp. WM6372 (assembly GCF_001279655.1). Classification (NCBI taxonomy): domain Bacteria; kingdom Bacillati; phylum Actinomycetota; class Actinomycetes; order Kitasatosporales; family Streptomycetaceae; genus Streptomyces; species Streptomyces sp. WM6372. The sequence continues at coordinate 192,522 of NZ_LGDB01000183.1, forward strand.
GAAAGCCGCCGGTCCCGCCCGTTCAGGCGGGGCGGGACCGGCGGCGGCTCTCGGCTGTCGGCTGTCGGCTGTCGGCGCTGCGGGGGCTTACCTGCCGCGCCCGCTGAGGAAGTCCCGTGCGCGGTCGACGAGCCCCGTGCCGGCGGACATCAGCCGGTGGTGCGGCTGGGAGGGGAAGGCGCCGGGATGGGGACGGGTCGGCGCGAACCTCTTGGCCCGGCGCACCCTGTCGCCCAGGGTCTGCAGGGCCTCCGGCGAGCACGCCTGGCGGAGCCGGGGGAACAGGTTCTGTTCCTCGTCGTGCACGTGGGCGGTGACCTCCGCCTTCAGTACGGCGATCAGCTGGTCGAACTCCGGCCCCGCCGCGTCAAGTCCCTCGAGGTCCTTCAGCAGCTTCTCGACGCGCGCGTGGTCGGCGAGCTCCTTGTCCGCGATGAGGTCGCCGTCCGGGAAATGGTCCCGGACGGCCGGGTAGAGGTGTTCCTCCTCCGCCACCGAATGCCGGACCAGTTCGATGGTCAGCTGTTCGGCCGCCTTCTGCCGTTCGCCCGCCGGGGTGGTGTGCTCGATCCGGTCGAACAGCCCGTCCACCTCGCGGTGGTCGACGGTCAGTTCGGCGATGATGTCCCCTGCGTGTCGCATGCCGTTGTTCCTTCCCGATCGGCCTCGGCCGGCCGTGTGCGCCGGTCGCCGCGCGCGTACCCGCGATCACGCAGCGCTAACGGGACCGACGCCGGTCCGCGGTGGCCGGCGCATGGCGCGCCCGGCGGTGGGTAGCCGGGCCCTGAAAGGTCTGGAGGCGGCGACCGGCACCCCCGTGGTGCCGGGCCGCTGACGCTACGGAAGGGGTGCACGTGTCACACGTCGAGGAGTATGTCGAGGTCAACGTCCCCGTACGCACTGCCTACAACCAGTGGACGCAGTTCGAGGACTTCCCCGTCTTCATGGAAGGGGTCGAACGCATCTACCAGCGCACGGACACGCTGACCCACTGGGTGACGAACGTGAACGGTGTGCAGCGTGAGTTCGATGCGCAGATCACCGAGCAGCTCCCGGACCGGCGCGTCGCGTGGATGACGGTGGACGGGGAGGCGCGCCAGGCCGGCCTGGTCACCTTCCAGCCGATCGACGCGACCACCACCAAGGTCGTCCTGCACATGAACTGGGTGCCCGACGGCCTGGCCGAGACGGCCGCCGACAAGCTCGGCTTCGTCAAGCGCCAGGTGGCCGGCGATCTGAAGCGGTTCAAGCTGTTCATCGAGTCGCGCGGAGTCGAGACGGGCGCCTGGCGGGGCGAGGTCTGACGGGGATGAGACGCCGGGGCAGGGGCAAGGGCGTCCGGGCCGTGTCCCGCGGCGGTGGGTTCCGCGAGGTCACGGCCCGCTGCGGCCTGCTGGCGCGCGGGGTGCTGTACGCACTGATCGGGATGCTGGCGCTGCGCGTGGCCTTCGGGGACGCCGGGGGTGAGGAGGCCGACCGCCAGGGCGCCCTCCGGGAGCTCGTGGGAGGGCCCTTCGGCAGCGTCCTCGTCTGGGCCGTCGGTGTGGGGCTCGTCTGCATGGCGCTGTGGCGCCTGTCGGAGGCGGTGTTCGGCGCGGCCGGGCCGGACGGCGGCAAGCCCGTCAAGCGGCTGGCCTCGGCGGGCCGGACGGTCTTCTACGCCGTGGTCGCCTTCTCCGCCCTGTCGTTCGCGGCGGGCGGCGCGGGGCGCTCCGGAGACGAACAATCGCGCGATGTGACGGCCAGGGCGCTGGACCTGCCCGCCGGCCAGTGGCTGGTGGGTGCGGCAGGGCTCGGGATCGCCGTCGCGGGCGTGGTCATCGCGGTGCAGGCGGCGCGGCGCGGCTTCCGCAGGCACCTCGCCCTGGGCGGGGTCCCTGCGTGGGGGCGCAAGGCCGTCGATTTCCTCGGGGTGACCGGCGGCCTGGCCCGGGGCGCCGTGTTCACGGCGGCCGGCGGGTTCGTCGTGTACGCCGCGGTGCGCTACGACCCGGGCCAGGCGAAGGGCGTCGACGACACCCTGAGGTCGTTCGCCGGGACCGTGGCGGGGCCGTGGCTCCTGGTCGCGGTCGCCTTCGGGCTCATGCTCTTCGGGGTGTTCTCCTGGGCGATGGCCCGGTGGCGCGAGGTCTGAGACGAGGCGCCGTTCACGCCGGGCGAGCAGCCCGGAACCGGCCACTCAAGGGCGTTACCCGCCGAAGGGAAGCAGAATCCGTGGGTATCTCGGCCAACTTGCCCGTACGCCCCTGAACGCCCCCCGCAGTGACGTTCCATCGGCCCTGTATGGGGGCACCCGTGGTGCCGTTGGTACGTCTACCGAGGAGCGCACACGATGACGAAGGTCCTCGTCCTGCACAGCGTCAGCCTGGTCAGGTCGGCACTGGCCGCCCTGCTGAGATCCGAAGGGCGCTTCGAGGTCACCTCGGCAGGCTGGCGGGCCGCGGCCCGCCAGACCGAGTCGTTACGACCAGACGTGACGGTCGTCGACCTCGACTGTCCGGGGGCGACGGCCGTCCTCGCCGATGACGGGCGCGCGGACCGCCAGGTCCTCGCGCCGCCGTCCCCGGTCCTGGTGCTCGCGTCGACCGGCGCGCCCGGGCTGCTGCACCGCGCCTTCCGGGCCGAGGCGCGCGGCTACGTCGACAAGGACGGCTCGCCGGGGCGGCTCGTACGGGCGGTCCGCAAGGTCGCCGCGGGAGAACGGTTCATCGACGCCTCGCTGGCTTCCGCGTTCATGGAGGCCGATCCCGTACCGCTGAGCCCGCGGGAACTCAGCGTGCTGACCCGGGCCGCGGAGGGCGATTCGATCGCCGAGATCGCCTGCACGCTGCACCTGGCGAGCGGGACGGTGCGCAACTACATGGCCGCGGCGACCCGCAAGACCGGCGCGCGCAATCTCATCGACGCCATCCGGATATCCCGGCGAGCCGGCTGGGTGTGATCCGCGGGTGCCGCGGCCGGACACGGGCCCCGTGTGGTGTCACTCGTCCGCGGCCAGGTTCCACCTCCCCACCAGATCGCGGTACAGGGGCGACCTGGCGGGGAGTTCTTCGTGTGTGCCGCAGACGGCGCGGGTCCCGTCGAGGACGAGGACCCGGTCGGCGCGGGCGGCGGACGAGACGCGGTGGGCCACGACGACGAGGGTGCCGGGGCGTTCGGCGAGGGCCCGTTCGGCGCGCTCCTCGGCGGCCGGGTCCAGGTGGCAGGTGGCCTCGTCGAGCAGCAGCAGCGGAGCGGGCGAGAGGTAGGCGGCGGCGAGCGCGAGCTGCTGGCTCTCGCCCCGGGACAGCAGACGGGGGGACACCTCGGCGTCCAGGCCGCCGAGCCGTGCCACCAGGTCGTCCAGTCCGAGGGCACGGACGGCGTGCCGCACTCGGGCGTCCCCGGGCCCGGCGGCGTCCGGGCCCGCGCCGAGGTGGGTCAGGTTCTCCCGTACGGTGCCGGTGAACACGTAGGCCTGCTGCGGCAGCAGGGTCCGCCGCGGGTCGGGTCCGCCGGCTCCCGGTTCCCGGCGGGCGGCCGCGCCGGCGACGAGGACCGCCCCCGCGTCGGGCGACAGCATTCCGGCGAGCAGCGCGGTGAGCGTGGACTTGCCGATTCCGCTCGGTCCGACCACCGCGAGGTGCTCCCCGGGGCGCACCTCCAGGTCGAGGTCGTCGAGTACGGGAGCCGCGCCGGGGCCGTACGCGAAGGTGACGCCCCGGAGCTCGGCCGCGGCGTCGGTCGGCGGCCCGGCCGGCCCGGGCGGCTGAGGCTGCGGCGTCGGCGTCGGCTGCGCGGGGCTGTGGCCGTTCCGGTCCGGCGGCACCGGTCCGCTGAACCGTTCGAGGACCACGAGCAGCCGGGTTCCGGCGGAACCCAGCGCGGTCATCAAGGAGTTGAGCGCGGGCAGCAGGGCCTGCACCAGGTACGTGAGGCCGCCGGCCAGCGTACCGGCGGTGATCCCGCGGCCCAGCAGCCAGGGCGTCGCGGCGAGGAGCGCGATCACCGGCAGCCGGCCCGCCGTGCCCAGGGCCAGGGTGCGCAGGGCGCCCCAGCCCGCGAGCGTGCGCGCCAGCCGCTCCTGCGTGGCGATCAGGGGCTCCACCCGGGCTTCCGCAGCGGCCCGTCCCCCGCAGGCGACGATGTCGCGCAGGCCCTCGGCCACCGCCCCCACCCGGTCGGCCAGCGCCTCGTCGGTGTCCAGGGACCTGCGCTGTACGGAGGCCAGGGGGCGCAGCATGGCCAGGAATGCGGCCACGCCCAGCAGCAGCGGCGGCAGCACGACCAGCAGCAGCACGGGTGCCAGGGCGGCCATGCCGGCGAGGGCGCCCACGGCGGTGAACACGAACGAACGTGCCGTCAGGACCAGCCCGGCGAAGGAGTCACGGGCCATTTCCGTCTGCTGGGTCAGCCGGGACACGGCGCCCGAGTCGCCCGCGCCCGCCGGGTCGGCGACCGCGCGGTCCAGCGCCTGCCGCACGGCCCGCCGGACCAGGCCGTCCCGCAGCGGCTCCACGAGGTCCGCGAGCCCGGCGAACACACCGCGCAGCGCGAACCCGCCGAGCAGTGCCCCGGCTCCGGCCGCGGCCAGCCAGCCGAGACCGGTGGCGGTGCGGCCGGCGAGGAAGCCGTCGTCGAGGGCGCGGGCCACGCCGTAGCCGCCGAGGAACGTGTGCGCGGACTCCAGGAGCGACCAGCCGGCCAGCCGTCCGACGGCACCCTTGTGGCCGCGCAGGAACCGCCGCCCCTCGGGGCCCACCCGGCTCCGGGCCCCTCCCCCGGTCACCGCGCCGCCTCCCGCTCCGTGTCGCTTTCCGTGGCGCTTCCCGTGTCGTTCTCCGTGTCCTCTTCCGTCTCCTCTTCCGTCTCCTCCGTCGTGTCGGCGGCGAACACCGCCCGGTAGGCGGGGTCGCGTCGCCACAGCTCGCCGTGGCTGCCGGTCCCCCGTACCCGCCCGTCCTCCAGCCATACGACGAGGTCGGCGCGGACGGCGGACGAGAGGCGGTGCGCGACCACGATCCGGGTGCCGGGCCGGATCTCACGGGCGAGGGCCCGCTCCACCTCGCGGGCCGTGACGGTGTCGAGGCTGGAGGTGGCGTCGTCCAGTACGAGGAGCCGTCCCGCGTGGCAGAACGCCCTGGCCAGCCCGAGGCGTTGGACCTCCCCGCCGGACATCGGGGCGTCGGCGAGGCGCGTGCCGTACCCGTGGGGCAGGCGCCGTACGAACGGGTCGGCTCCGGCGGCACGGGCCGCGGCGCGCACCGCTTCCGGGCCGGGGTCCGGGCCCGTGCCGAAGGCGATCGCACCGCCGACCGTGTCCCCGAGCAGTGCGGGCCGGTCGAAGGCGTACCCGACTTCGCGGCGCAGCGCTTCGGCGGTCAGCTCCCGCAGGGGCACTCCGTCCAGCAGCACCCGGCCCGCGTCGGGGTCGGTGAGCCGGCCCGCCACGGCGGCGAACAGCGTCTTGCCGGCGCCCGAGCGGCCGACCACGGCCACCGTGGCGCCTCCGGGGATGAGCAGGCTGATGTCGTGCAGGACCGTCGCTCCGCCGCGCACGACACGGACGTCGCGCAGTTCGAGGGTGCCCGGGCCGCCTTCCGGCAGTTCCGCCCGGCCGTGGCCGAGTACGGGCAGGTCCAGGAGGGCGGCGGTCCGCCGGGCCGCGGACCGGCCGCGGACCACGGCCGCCAGTCCCCCGGTCACGGCGCCGATGCCGGCCGCGAGGCCGGCGTACCGTACGGCGGCGAGGAGTTCTCCGACCCCGATGGCCCCGGCCGACAGGCGGATGCCGCCGACGGCGAGGACCGCGTACAGGAGCATCGGCATGAGGGCCGAGGACCGGGCCGTGGTGCCGCCGTAGACCTGCCACATCCGCCTGCCCTCGGTGCCCAGCTCGGGCAACCCGGCGAGGATCCGCGCGCGTTCGCGCTCTGCGGTGCCGGCGGCGGCGATCGTGCGCGCCCCGGCCAGCGCCTCGGTCAGACGGCCGGCGGTCGCGAGCTGGACCTGCTGGTAGCGGGCGATGCTGGTGTGGGTGTCGCGGGCGAAGGCCCGCAGCAGGAGCACGAGGAACGGAACGCCGACGAGGAAGGCGAGTGCCGTCCACAGGTCGATGAGGAAGAGGGCGGTCACCGCGCCGATCGGCGGCAGCAGTGCGGCGACGGCGTGCGCGACGGCGGCCGGCACCTTCCCGGCCTCGGTGGCGTGCGCGGTCAGCCGCGCGGCGGTTTCGCCGGGTGCGTGGCGGGCGGCGTGGTGCGGGGCCGTCCGCAGCAGCCGGGCCAGCCCGAGCCTGCGCAGGCGGGCGGTGGAGCGGCCGTCGACCTCGCCGGTCAGCCGGGCGGCGGCAGCGTCCAGCACCACTTCGGCCGCGATGACCACGGCGCACAGCAGTGTCCAGGCGGGGCCCGCCGGGGCGCGGCGGAGCAGCAGGTCGAGGGTGTGGCCGAGGACCGCGGGTTCGGCGAGTGCCGCGGCGGCGGCGCTGACGGTGCATCCGAGGACGGCGGCGCTGCGCCCGGCGCTGTGGCGGGCCGCTGCCAGGAGAGCCCGGTCGGCGGTGCGGGCCACGGTCGCGGCCTGCGCCGTGCCGGCCGCCACGTCGGGGGGGCTCATCGACGGATGCCTCCGGTGGTGTGGTGCGGGCCCGGGCGGCGAACCGCCCGGGCCCGGGGTGACCTGGTCAGTTACAGGTCGTGATGCTCAGGCTGCTGTCGCCGCAGAGCAGCAGGCTGGCCCGGCTGCCGCCACCGCCACCGCCGTGCAGCGCGCCCTCGGTGACCTCTTCCTTGGGGGTCTCCATCGACTGCAGGTCGAGAAGCGTCATGTCAGATTCCTCTTCTGTCGAGTGGTGCGATGGGTCACGGCCCCGTGCGGGACCGGCTCTGGGGCCGCCGCGGTGCTGCGCAGCGGCGGGAGGAACGGCAGGTGCGCGCGCCCGCCGGGCGCGGCGCTGCCGAGGGCGAGGAGAGCGCCGGCGGTGCCCGTGGCGAGATCCATGGACAGGCGCATCATCTGCTCGCCGGGGAAGGCCAGATGCCCCTGGTACGGCACGGCGTGCCGGGCCAGCGCGTCGATCTGGCGGGCGATGTCCCGGGATCCGGTGCCCGGGCCCGGCGTGGTGGTCCGGGCCAGGTGGAGGATCATCCCGGCGGCGCCGCGCAGCAGCCCGGGCTGGGCGTAGAAGGTCGCCTGCGCCGCCCGTACGATCTCGCGCCGGGCCTGTTCGAAGCGCTCGTCGGGAGCGTGCTCCAGCCAGTCGTCGAGGACCATGCCGATCCCGACGCTGCCCTCGCCGAGGTACGGCATCGTGCGCCAGCCCTCGTTCACCTGGAGGGTGCCGTACGCGCTGGTGACGCAGCGGTCGAGGTCGTGGTGGAGCGCCCGGGCGGCCTGGAGCAGCAGCTCCTTGTCACCGGTGCGTTCGTACAGCCGCAGGAAGAGCAGGGCGGGGCCGGTGTTCCCGTACATCAGTCCGGCGCGGGCGGGCCGCTGTTCGGGCCGGGCGAGGAGTTCGGCGCAGCGCAGGGCCGCGGTGTGCAGCCCGCTCTCGCCGCTCGCGGTGCCGAGCGCGTCCAGGGCGAGGCCGATGCCGGCGAGTCCGCCGTGCAGGTCGGGACCCGCGCTCTGCCAGGGCTGGTGCAGCAGCCTTTCGGTGAGCGCGAGGGCGCGGTCCGGGTGTCCGAGCCGGTGCAGGGTCCAGGCCGTGCCGGCGAGGCCGTCGTAGAAGCCGAGCGGAGTGCCGGATGCCGGCTCCTCCGTGCGCGCCAGCAGCCATTCCTCGGCTTCGGGCCAGGGTCCGGCGCCGGTCTCGGCGAGGGCGTGGAGCACCCCGGCGATCCCGTAGCCGAGGCCGGTGCCTCCGCCGGCGGTCGCGAACTGGGCGATGTCGCCGGGCACGAAGCGGTCCTCGCGGTCCGGGGTGGCGCTCGCGCGCAGCGCCGCGGTCATCGAGGCGCGGGCGGCGGGCCAGTCCCCCGGCTCGACGGGCAGGTACGGGCCGGGCGGTGCGGTCAGGCGGCCGCCCCCCGCGCCCTGTGGAGCGCCGGCCAGGATCTCTTCGACGGCCTCGTCGAGGAACTGCCGCGGTACGGGGAACTGCTCGGCGGCGACGGCGGCCAGATGGGCGGCCTTGGCCCGGTCCAGGACGAGCAGGCTGGTCAGCGGGAGGAACAGGGCGAGCCGCAGACAGGCGAGGGCGTAGCGGTCGACGGAGAACCCGCGCCGCTCCGCGGGGGCGACGAAGGCCGGGTTGGCGACGGTCTGGCGCAGCCCCTCGTCGACGTGCGCGGCGGCCTCGAAGTCCAGCAGGGCGACGGAGGGTTCGCCGTTCTCGTCCTCCGCCACCATGATGTTGAAGAGGTGGAGGTCGTTGAAGACCACGCCGCGGGCGTGCACGGCTTCGACGGCCTCGGTGACGCGGCGGTGGATCTTCAGGGCCCACTCGGTGTAGGAGGCGAGCTCCGCCGGGTCGGGGTCCGCCTCGATCAGCGGGTGGCGGCGGGCGAAGTAGGTGTTGAGCGGTTTGCCGGCGAGGTGTTGCAGCACCAGGAAGTGGTGGTCGCCGACCGTGAACGTGCCGCGCACCGCGGGCACGCAGTCCAGGCCCGACAGCCTTTCCAGTGCGGCTTGTTCGCGGTGCAGCCGGGTCACGGCGTCGGCGCCGTCGGCGGCGAGCCCGGCGTACGGCCGGGCCTCTTTGAGGACCACGGACTCGCCGGTGCGGCTGTCCTTGCCGACGTAGACGCCGCCGCCGTTGGAGAAGTGCAGCGCCCGCTCCACCGTGAAGGGGATGCCGGTCAGGGTGATCCCGGAGCGCGCCGCGAGGTGCGGCTCCAGGAAGGCGGGCAGTTCGAGCCACTCGGGCGGCTGGAACACCGGCCCGCGCCGATCCGGTACGAGCCGCCCGTCAGGCGTCTCGATCGCCGGGACCAGCTCGCCGTGCTCGTCGTAGCAGTGCCGCAGGGTGAAGCTGCCGTAGCGCAGGTGGACCGGGCCGGCGCCCCAGCGCAGGTCGCTGAGGATGTACGGGCCGGCCGCCCCGGCCAGCGCGGCGTCGAGGTCCTCCGCGATCCGGCGGCACTGCTGCTCGTCGGCCGGGTAGACGGTGATGAACTTGCCGCTCGCCGCGCGGTCGGCGTACTTGGCGTTGCGCAGGTGCAGCAGGTACCGGCTCGGTATGAACTTGAAGGCGATGCGTCGGGCGGTGCAGTACGCGTACACCGTCGTCAGCAGCGATTCGGCGTTGTCGAGCGTGGCCGAGACGTGGATCTTCCAGCCCTGCGCGGGCAGTTCGGCGTCGGCGGGGCGCAGCGCGAGCCAGTCGCCGCTTCGGTGCGAGCGCCACCCCGGCGGGACGGGGGCGAGCGCGGCCGGGTAGCTCTCGCCGGCGCGCCGGTACGGCGCGTCGTAGAACCAGCGGTCGGCGTCGCAGAAGGCGGCGTACCCCTTGTTCACACCTGCTCCCTCGGTCGGCGGCAGACCCGACGGTGTCACGCCCGGAGGAGGCGGCGACAGTCACGCCTGTCACCGTTGGGGTGTGCAGTACTCACGAGTCACCGGGCACGCGTCAGGTGTCACGGGGCTCCGCGGCCCGTCGGGTCCACCAGTGCCGGCGGCGCGGGTGCACGGCCCGCCCGAGCCGGCGGCCGATCAGCAGGTAGCCGAGGAGCGCGCCGGCCGTGTTGAGGATGACGTCGTCGATGTCGAAGACGCGTCCCGTGACCAGGGCGCCCTGGACCAGCTCCACGAGCGTCATCAGGCAGACCGTCACGGCGCCGACCCGCAGGAGCCCCCGCGCCGGGGGCAGCAGGACGGGCAGGAGCACACCGAACGGCAGGCCGAGCAGCAGGTTCCCGCCCAGCTGGCGCACCGCCTCGATCGTCGACGTCCCGTCCAGGTAGGCGTTGATCGAGCGGCCGGGCGTGACGTTGCTGTGCACGAGGGCCGCCGAGGCGGCGGACGGTTCCAGCGTCAGCCGGGCCAGGACCACCCCGAACAGCACGGTCCCGGCGAAGGCGGTGACCATGGCCGACGCCCGGACCGCCGGATGGGCCGGACCCCGGTATCGCCTCCGGGGGGCGACCGGTACGGGCCGTTCCGCCCGTCTGCGTTCCGCGTTCTCGCGCTCCGGGTTCTCGTGTTCCGCCCGCTCGCGCTCCACAGGCCTCCGGTCCGCCCGCTTGCGGTCCGCCCGCTTCTCCGTACTGCGCCGTACGCAACTCCATGTCATGCGGGCGCGTTTACCCTGCGGGGCCCCCGGTACGCGGGCGCCACCGGCGCTCCCCCACGGCGGCCGGCGCATGCGGCCGGGCCCGTCGGGCACCTGCGGAGCGTGACCGACCTCCCCCGCACCGCATCCCGCCCGAACGCTCCGCCCGCGGCCGCCCTCGCGGCGCGCACCCGCGCCGAACTGCGGCGTACGGCCGTCCGCGTCTGGACGGACAACCTCGCCGACCACGCGGCCGCACTCACCTACTACGCCGTCCTGGCGCTCCTGCCCGCGCTCGTCATCGCGGTCTCCCTCGTCGGGCTGCTGGGCGGGGAGACGAGGGACCGGCTGATCACCGACCTCACCGCGTACGCGCCGCCCCAGTCGGCGCAGGTGCTGCGCGACGCGCTCGGCGGACTCGCGGCCGAGCAGTCGTCGATGTGGGCCCTGCTGATCAGCGGCGTGCTGAGCGCGCTGTGGTCGGCGTGCAGTTACCTGGCGGTGTTCCGCCGGGCCCTGCACACGATGCACCGGGTGCCCGACAGGCGGCCTCCGCTGCGTGCCGCCCACACGCTGCTCGTCAACGCCGCGGTGCTGCTGGTCCTGCTCGTCGTCGCGGCCGCGGGACTGGTCGTGTCCGGTCCGCCGGCCCGATGGGTGGCGCGGACCGCCGGCGGGAGCAGCCCGGAGGTCATCGCGCTCCTGCGCTGGCCCGTGCTGCTCGTGGCCGTCACCTTCCTGGTGCTGATCCTGTTCCGTACCGGCCCGGCCCAGAGCCGGGGCACCCGCCGGGGCCTGCCCGGCGGCGTACTGGCGGCCCTGCTCTGGCTGGCCGCCTCGGTGCTCTTCACGCTGTACACGGGGCTGGACACGTACGGCCGGCTCTACGGTTCGCTGGCCGGCATCGTGGTCTTCCTCGTCTGGCTCTGGATCGCCAACCTGGCCCTGCTCACCGGGGCCCAGTTCAACGCCGAACGGGCCCGGGAACCGGCCGCCCGCCCGTAGGCCCGGTTCCCGGGCCCCCGCCCGCGCTCCTCAATCGAGGCGGGCGGGTCCCCCCGGTGGGGGACCCGCCCGTGCCGTGTGTCACCGCACGGTGCGGTTACCAGTAGTGGCGCCTGCCGCCGACCGCGTGTCCGACCGAGCCCAGGAGCCACAACACCGCGCCGACCACGAGCAAGATGACCCCGATGGTCCACAGGATGGAAATTCCGGTCAGAAATCCGATGAGCAGGAGAATCAGTCCCACGAGAATCATGATGCCCTCGTTCTCACGTTGGGGGTTCGGCGGAACGGTTGGAACCGCCGTGGCGCCTCGGACGGCGTGTACCCCGGAAATCCGTACGTATCAGTGCTGTGTCCCGCCGACATCGTCCGCGCAGGACCGGTCGTGCGCGTTCCGATGTCTTACGATGCTGCCAGGACAGCCTCGGGTCCGGGACCGGAGGGGCACATGGCGGAACAGGGCCGGGAGCCCGTGGAGGCCCTGGACGGCGCACGGCGGCGGGCCCTGCGACTGGCCGGGCTGTCGGACGCCTCGGATCCGGGGATGGACCGGTTCGCACGGCTGGTGACGAGACTTCTCCGCGTACCCGTGGCCTTCGTTTCGCTGATCGAGGAGGACCGGCAGGTCCTGCCCGGCATGGTCGGTCTGCCCGAGCCCTGGGCGGAGAGCCGGGCGCTGCCGCCGTCGCACGCCCTCTGGCGGTACGCGGTCGGCTCCGGGAAGCCCCTGAGCATCTCCGACACCCGCGCCGACGCGAGGCTGCGCAACAGCCCCGTGCAGGACCTCGGGATGGTGGCGTACGCCGCCATACCGGTGACCGACGGCAACGGGCTCGTCCTCGGCGCTCTGTGCGCCCTCGACCACACGCCCCGGGCCTGGAGCGAAGGGGAGCTCGCCGACCTGGCGGATCTGGCCGCGGCGTGCTCCGCCGAGCTGTGCCTGCGGATCGTGTCGGCGCAGCGCCAGGCGGCACAGAACGTACTGGAGACCGCGCGGGCCGCCGCCGAGCGGGCCCGGGGCGACGCGGAGCGCCTGGAACACGAGGCCCAGGCCGGCCTGGACCACGCCGAGCTGCTGCTGAGGGCCTCGGAGGAGCTGTCCCAGACCTCCGGCCTGGAGGACCTGCGGCGACGGCTGCGCGACCTGTTCGTCGGCGTCGGCAAGCCCTCGTACGTGGGCCTGCTCGTCGCCGACGAGAACGAACTGCACCGCATCCCGGACCCGGACGTCGTGCACTCCGTCGAGCACGAATTCCTCACCCTCTCCGCGGACGCGGCATTTCCCAGCGCCCGGGCCATGCGGGAAGGGCGGACCGTGTTCGTGCCCGACCGTGAGGCGCTCGTGGCCGGGTACAGCCCCGAGGCGGTCGCCTTCTTCGACCGCATGGGTTTCACCACGGTGCTGTGCCTGCCGCTCTGGGGCAGTCGCGGGCTGCTGGGCGTCCTCGTGACCTGCTGGACCAACCCGCACGAGGTGAGCACCCCCGAGCGGGCGGCGCTCACCGCGGCCTCCGGGTACACCGCCCAGGCGGTGGAACGCGCCCTCTACCTGGACGAACGCATCTCCATCGCCCGCCAGCTCCAGGCCGCCATGCTCACCGACCTCCCCCGGACCGACGCCCTCGACATCAGCGCCCTCTACCAGCCGGCCGCCGACGAGGAGATGATCGGCGGAGACTGGTACGACGCCTACCACCTGCCGCCGGCCGGGTCCGGCGACGTCGCCCCGCTCATGATCACCGTCGGCGACATCACGGGCCACGACATGCATGCCGCCACCGTGATGGGTCAGATCCGCAGCATGCTGCGCCAGGCCACCCTCGACCATCCCCCGTACAGCCCGGCGGCCGCTCTGACCGCCCTCGACGCGGCCTGTTCGGTCCTGCCCATCGACGTCGGCGGCACCCTGGTCCATGCCCGCCTCGACTCGCTGGGCGACGCCGGCGGCTGGGCCCTGACCTGGTCCAACGCCGGTCACCCGCCCCCGCTCCTGCGGACCCCGGACGGCGTGGTCACCACCCTGGTGGAACACGACGTCCTCCTCCACCCGGGTCTCGCCGCCCCTCGGCGCACCGAGGCCCGGCGGGAACTTCGGCCGGGCTCGACCCTGTTGCTCTACACCGACGGACTCGTCGAGCGGCGCGGCCACGACATCGACGCCGCCATCGCGCAGCTCGCCGGCCTGCTGGCCCGCCACGGGGACCGTCCGCTGCCCGAACTGCTCCGCCGCATCAACAACCGGTTGGCGGAACCGCCCCCGGGAGACGACGTCGTCCTCCTCGTGCTGCGCATTCCCTGACCGGCGCGGGGGGACCGGACGGCTCCGTGTGGGACGCCCATCAGCGGCTCGGCGGGCGTGAACGGCTCGGCGGGCGTGAACGACAGGCCGGAAGGTCTCACCCGGCCTCGTCCCCGAGGGTGCGCCGGGCACAGCGGAGCACCACGGCGGCCAGGTCGCCTCCCGTGCGCAGCAGCTCCCGCTGTACGCGGGCGCCGTTGCCGCGGGCCTGCAGCGCGGCCAGGCCTTCCTTGACGAAGCCGGCGTCCCCGTTGTCCTCCAGGGCATCCCGTACGTGGTCGTACAGCCCCCGGACGACGGCAACGGCTCCGTCCTCGCGGAGGGTGGCCGGGTGGATCAGCGGCCCGTCGAGCCCGGACCGGGCCGCACGCCAGGCGGCGAGCCGGAGCAGGCTCGTATCGGCCACCGGCGGCGGTTCACCCGCCCGCCAGTCCCGGGCCGCGGTGTCCACCAGGCCGCGCACCAAGGCGGCCAGCAGCACGGCGGTCGACGCGTCGAGGCAGACGTCCGCCACGCGGATCTCCACCGTCGGATAGGAGGCGGCCAGCCGCGCGTCGAAGTAGATCATCCCCTCGTCCCGGATGGCCCCCGTGGCGACCATGGCCCGTACCCGCTCGTGGTAGCGCTCGGGCGTGCCGAAGAGGTCGACCGGGCCCGCCGAGGGCCAGCGGTTCCAGACCCTGCTGCGGTAGCTGCCGTACGCGGTGTCCTCCCCCTGCCAGAAGGGTGAATTCGCGCTCAGCGCGGTGAGGACGGACAGCCAGGGCCGGATCCGGTCGAGCACCGCCACGCCCTCCTCGTCGGAGTCCACCGCCACGTGCACGTGGCAGCCGCAGGTCAGCTGTTCCTGGGCGGGCAGGCCGAACTGCCGGGCGATCCACTGGTAGCGCTCGCCCACGCTCAGCGACGGCTCCACCGGCAGCGGGCACGTGGCCAGGGCCGCCACCAGGACGCCGGCGGCCTCCGCGTGCCGGGCGGCCTCGGCCCGCCACCGGCGGATCTCCTGGTGGAGTTCGTCCATCCGGGTCAGCGGGCGGGTGGCGCACTCGACCTGTTCCTCGTGCAGCTCCTTCTCCAGCGGGATCTCTCCGCCGGCGCCCGCCGCCCGGCCTCCGGACCGCAGGGCCGATGCCAGCACCGCGCCGGCGGAAGCCGCCGGCTGCCCGGTCCGCGGATCGACCAGCAACAGTTCTTCCTCGACGCCGACGCTGCGCATGCGGGACCTTTCGCTTGCTCTCCGTGCCGTTCCCTCCGGCGTATGCCCGCTCGCGCGGCGGCCATCCGCAGTGTGAGCGCGGCGTACGGGTGGTGCGGGGCTGCGGCGAACGCACCTCGGCGGGCCGTCCGGGCGGTGGGTCGCTTTCGGACATCTCACGGCGATGCCGGGCGCAGAGGCACATGCGGGGCTTTCGGGGGCAGGCGAGAGGGTGCCCATCCCGTGCGCCGCCTGACCCGGCCGGACCGGCCGGTCCGACAAGCCGCAGGCGGTGCTCGATTCAAGGAGGTTTCACGATGCTGATCACCGTCACCCGTACAGGCGGGTTCGCGGGCAGGGAACGGACCGCTTCCCTCGACACGGAGTACCGGAGCGACGGCGCCGAGCTGGAGCGGCTGGCCGAGCGAGCCCTGAGCGGCGAGTGCCCCGCAGGCGGGCAACCCGTGCCGGACGGGTTCAACTACGTCGTCCACGTCGACGGCAAGCTGGTGGAGTTACGGGATCCGTACCTCACCGAGGAGCAACGGCAGCTGATCGCCACCGTCCTGGGCGAGGGCGCCTGACCGTTCCGCCCACCCCCGGCTCGCCGGGGTGCCGTACCGGGTCCGGGCGGGCCCGGTACGGCACCCGCGCGACGGTCCGGTCGGCATGTTCGGCCCGGTCGGCCTGTTCGGTCCGGCCTCAGGCCGCCGCCGTGCCGTCCGCGCCGGTGACCCAGGCGGTGCCCATCCGTTCCCGGGCCGAGGCCAGCGCGGCATCGATGTCGCGCGTCCCGGTCGACACGCACAGCGTGTAGACCACGTCCTCCAGTCGCTGCCGCACCGGTTCCTGACGGCCTCCGGCCTGGAGCCGCGTCACCATCTCGTACTCCTCCACCAGACGCGCCAGCACCGCGGGGTGAGCCATCAGCACGATTTCGCTCCTTCACAGGTCGCCTTCACGGGGCCGGGACGCCACTGCGCCTCGTGTGCCCCGTGCCAGGCGTCCCATGCGCCACACGCGTCGTACTGGCCGAGACCGTACGGTGGTTGTCGCGGTGGGACGGTCACACCGCAACCCGTCGCCGCGTCCACGGCGGTGAGCAGCAGCCGCTGCCGCGGCCGGGCGACCGCGCCGATCAGTGCTCCCCGCCCCGCGGTTCAGGCCGGCCAGGTACCCGACACGCGTCGTACGGCGACGGCTCCGGACCTCTCGACGGCCGCTTTGACCAGGGCGAAGATCGCGCCCTGGATCGCGGCGGCGATCAGTACCTCGCGCCAGCGCCGTTCCTCGTCCATGGCGTTCGGGGCGTCGCCTTCGTGCCCGGCGAGTTTCCACACCTCCTTGAAGACCGCCGCGGCCAGCAGACCGGCGCCGGCTCCGAGCGCCAGTCCGACCGGCTTGTAGGCGACTTTCGATGCCTTCATCGCACACCTCCGCTATCCCTCGCTCCGCAGCCCGACGCGGCTCCTCCACGCCTGAGCGTCGAGGAGCCGCCGGGACGGTGCCGTCGTCGCGACGGCGCGCGCCGGATCAGAATCGGCTGCCGCCGAACGGGCCGCCGATGCCGTAGTACGCGCCGATTTCCGTGTGGTAGGCCTCGTCCCGCAGGTGCTTGTCCCGGTGGAACTCGGGGGCGTTCTTGATCTGCTCCTTCGTCCGGTCGACGTAGATCCGCTCGTCTTCCACGTCGATGCGGGAGACGGTGCCGGCCGGGAGGAGCACCTCCTTGCCGAAGATCCACGGACCGGTGTCCACCACGATGTACGCGAAGTCGGCCTCGTCGGAGTGCTTGTCCACCTTGCCGATGGCGCCGTCGACGGCCTCGACCTTGAATCCGATGAGGTCGACGCCCTGCGGACGGGCCGAGGTCTCGCGATAGCCCCACACGTTCTCCGTCATGAAAATGCCCTCCATGGGGGTCGGATCGGACTCTCGTAACAGCGCGCCTGCCCCTCGTCCGTGGTCTCACACCCGGCGATCCGGACGGGGTGAATCCGCGGAGCGAAAGCCGCGGCATTCCGTTCGAGAGGGCGTGTGTGGACTCCGCCCGCACGGCGGGCCCGTCGCGGTCCCGCTACGCGGGGGCGTCGCTCGGTACGGGGCTGCCGCAGCCGGGATGGCCCCAGCGGGTGCCGAGCTTGGTGATCTGCTCACCGGCCGCGTACGACTTGCCGCAGGGGCAGCTGCCGGGGAACTTCGCCTTGATGGAGCCGCCCCGGCCGCGCGGGGGCTTCTTGGCTCCGGCCGCGGGCTGGGCGCGGGGCGCGGAGGCGCGGGCGGGAGCGGGGACGGGCAGCGACGCGCTGCCGAGGGCCGTGCCGGCCGCCTGCTGGGTGGCGGCGGCGTCACTCGCGGCCTGGTCGGCGATCGCGTTCAGGAGGTCGCCGTCCTCGCGGTGGGCCGGAACGTAGCGGAATTCGACGTCCCGTTCGGCCAGCAGCGCGTCGATCTGCTCGACGAGCTCCCGGTTGGCGACGGGTTTTCCTGCCGCGGTCTTCCACCCGTTGCGCTTCCAGGCCGGGAGCCACTGGGTCACCGCCTTCATGGCGTACTGGGAGTCCATCCGGACCTCGACGGCCGTTCCGGGGGCCAGGGACTCCAGCAGCCGCTGAAGAGCCGTGAGCTCGCCCACGTTGTTGGTGGCCCGGCCCAGGGGCCCGGCTTCCCAGCGCTCCGGGCGGCCCTGCGTGTCGGCGATGACCCACGCCCAGGCGGCAGGTCCGGGATTACCCTTCGCCGCGCCGTCACAGGCGGCAATGATGCGATCAGACATCCCCCGATCATGCACCACGGCCGCCCCGGCACGAATTCGGCTGCGAGCGGCGTTCGGCCGGGCGAGCGCTGCGAGGGGGCGCGCCCTCCTGCCCGCCGCGCCGATTGCGGGGCCGCGGCGCTGGTCCCATAGTCCGAGGTATGGACGCGCGCGAAAAGGCGCTCCGACGGGCGTACGGCCATGCCGCCCGCTGGCTGGCGAGCCTGGACGACCGCCCGGTTCCCGCCCGCGCTTCGGTCGACGAGATCGTGGACGCGCTGGGTGCCGAGCTGCCCGACGGTCCGAGCCCGCCCTCCGATGTCGTCGACCTGCTGGTCACGGCCTGTGAGCCGGGGCTGACCGCTTTCCCCAGCGGCCGCTTCTACGGATTCGTGGTCGGCGGCACCGAACCGGCCGCGCTGGCCGCGGACTGGCTGGTCAGCGCGTGGGACCAGAACTCCGTGATGCGCGCCGTCTCGCCCGCGTACGCGGCGGCGGAGGACGTCGCCGGCATGTGGCTGCTCGACCTGCTCGGCCTGCCGGGTGGCAGCGCCGTCGGCTTCACCACCGGTGCCACGATGGCGAACTTCACCTGTCTCGCCGCCGGGCGCGACGCGGTGCTGCGCCGCGCGGGCCGGGACGTCGCCCGCGACGGTCTCGCAGGCGGGCCGGCGGTCCGCGTCCTCGTCGGCGAGGACCGCCACATGGCCGTCGACCTGGCGCTGCGCTATCTCGGGCTGGGCGTTCCGGAGCCGGTGGCGGCGGACGGTCAGGGGCGCATCGTGCCGGAGGCCCTGCGCGGGGCCCTGGCGGCCGGCGGACGGAGTCCGACGATCGTGGTCCTCCAGGCCGGAGACATCCACTCCGGCGCGTTCGACCCCTTCGCCGAGACGATCCGTACGGCTCGGGAATCGGACGCATGGGTGCACGTCGACGGCGCCTTCGGGCTGTGGGCGGCCGCCTCGCCGCGGTACGCACATCTGACGGCGGGCTGCGCGAACGCCGACTCCTGGGCGACGGACGCCCACAAGACCCTGAACGTCCCGTACGACTGCGGGCTCGCCATCGTGCGCGACCCCTCCGCGCTCCGGGCCGCCATGGGCCTGCGCGGCGATTACCTCATCCAGGACGAACACGGCGACCCCATCGACAAGGTTCCCGAACTGTCCCGGCGCGGCAGGGCCTTCACCGTGTGGGCCGCGCTCAGGTCCCTCGGCCGGTCGGGCGTGGCCGACCTCGTCGAGCGGCTGTGCCGGCACGCCTGCGCGTTCGCCACGGGCATCGCCGGGATCGACGGCGCGACGGTCCTCAACGACGTGGTGTTCACCCAGGTGTGCGCCGAGTTCGGCGGCGACGAACGCACGGAACGGGTGCTCGCCCGGTTGCTCGCCGACGGCACGGCGTGGATCAGCGGCTCGACCTGGCGCGGCCGTCGCGTCATGCGGATCTCGGTGAGCAACTGGTCGACGACGGACGAGGACGTGGCGCGCACCCTCGCCGCGATCCGTCGCGCCTGCGCCGACTGAGACCGCCGGGCTCCGGACTCCGGGTGTCGGACTCCGGGTGTCGGACTCCGGGTGTCGGACTCCGGGTGTCGGGCTCCGGGCTCCGGGCTCCGGCTCCGGGTGTCGGGCGCGGCGGGCCACACGGGGGACGCGGCGGGCGCCGGGCCGGCTTCCGGCGTGCGGCCCGACAAGGGGTTCGCCAGACTGATCCAGATGATCTCCACGACGGAAGCCGCCGGGCCGTCCCGCCGAGACCGGCGGCGTGGTCTGCTGCTGCCGCCGCTCGTCGCGTGGCTGATCACGAACCTGATCACCTGGGCGGCCGCGGCGGCATCCGTCGCCGGCGACGGATCCGAAGTGGAGTACTGGTCCCCGCAGAGCCGTCGGCGCTGGGATTCCGAGCACTACCTGTCCATCGCCAAGACCGGCTATGAGATGTTCCGGTGCCGGGACCGGTACCCGGACTTTCCCGATGTCGTGTGCGGAAACGTCGCCTGGTTTCCCGGGTACCCCATGGGGATCCGCGCGCTTTCCGCCACGGGGCTTTCGTATGAGACATCAGCCGTCGTCCTCACCGAAGCGTCCCTGTTCGGCATGTTCGCCGTGCTGTGGTGGCTGCTCGGCGCCCGGCTCACCTGGGCCACCGGACTCACCCTAGCCATCGGCACCGTGTTCCCGGGCGGTGTCTACTTCCACGCGATGTTCCCGATCGCCACCGGCACGCTGGCGCTGCTCGTCTGCGTCGCCGGAGTGAAACGCGGCAGCTGGGGCATCGCCGCCGCCGGTGGGTTCGTCGCGACCGCCTGTCATCTGGTCGGCGCGGCCGCCGTCGGCATGCTGCTGCTCAGCGCGTTCTTCGCGTGGCGGGCGGACGCCTGGCCGGTCCGGTTCGCGAAGGCCGGGGCGTCAGGGGCGCTCGCCGCCTGCGGGGTGCTCTGGGCGAAGTGGCTGATGTGGCAGGCGACGGGCCGCTGGGACGCGTACGAGGCCATCCAGGCGTCCAGCTACGAGCAGGGCGGCCTGCGCCAGCCCTTCGCCGAAATGAGGAAGGCCTACGACTTCCCGTTCAAGGACTGGTACACGCCCGAGGGACACCTGCCGTGGCTCGTGGAGCACGCCCTCGCCGCGCACAGGACCCAGCTCTGGCTCAATGCCGCCTTCATCCTGCTCGTCCTGGCGACCGCCGCGGTCCGGCTCGTCCGGAACCACCGACTCGACGTCGAGGAGTGGGCCGCCCTGATCCTGACGGTGGCGATCTTCCTGCTGCCGTTCTTCGCCGGCGCGGAAATGTCGTGGTACCGCAACCATGCGCAGATGTTCGTCGCGCTCGTACTGGTCAAGCACATGTCCCGATGGGTTCAGGTACCACTGCTGCTGCTCTGCTCGGTCCAGTACGCCCTCCTCGCGTCGATGTTCTTCGCTGGGGTGCTGGTGTAAAGCGCAAAGACTTCTCCAAACCCGCACCAGCAGGCAGTGGCGAGCATCTCCCGATCGGGCGTACATAGAGCAGATATACGGACATTCCGGTCACGACCTTGGGCGTGACGGACCTCATCCTGTGTGCATCGCCATTGCTCGGCCCGATCGGATTTGCGCATAGTTGCCGGTGCTACGCCCATGCAGAACCGAGCGAAACGGACCTTGGCATGCCCATCCCGCCCCCTCCGCCGTGCGCTCCCGGCCCGGGGCGGCACGGATGAAGACCGCGTCCGAGCGGCTGCGCGCCGCCTTGGCCGCCGGTGCGGGCGTCGTCACCCTGTTGTGGGCCGCCCAGATGCACCCCTCCGCCCGCCCCGACGAGCTCATCGGGGCCGCCGCGCACCTCACCGGGCTCCTCGCCGGTTACGGCATCCTCGTCATGCTGTTCCTCATGGCACGCGTACCGGCCGTGGAGCACGGCGTCGGCGCCGACCGCCTCGCCCGCTGGCACGCCTTCGGCGGCCGCTGGGTGCTGGTCCTGTGCGGCGCCCACGGCCTGTTCGCCCTCGTCGTCTACGCCCTGCGGACGGGGACGGACCTGCTGTCCGCCACGGGGGCCATGTTCCGCTACCCGGCCCTCATCGCCGCGTTCGCGGGCGCCGCCCTGCTCGCGGGTGCGGGCCTGTTCTCCGCCCGCGCCGTACGCCGCCGGGTCTCGCACGAGGCGTGGCGCGGCATCCACCTGCTGACCTACCTCGCCGCCGCGCTGGGCTTCGTCCACCAGCTGGCCGGCCCCGACGTCTCCGTCACCGCCTTCACCGCCTGGTTCTGGGCCCTGCTGCACACCGTCGTCGGCGTACTGCTCGCCTGGTACCGCGGGATCGTCCCGGTCCGCCAGGCCCTGCGGCACGGGCTGCGCGTCGCCACCGTCGAACCCGAAGGCCCCGGCGTGGTCTCCGTCACCATCCAAGGGGCCAGGCTCCGCGAACTGCGCGCCGAGCCCGGCCAGTTCTTCCGCTGGCGGTTCCTACGGGGCGGCCTGTGGCACACCGCCCTGCCGTTCTCGCTCTCCGCGCCCGCCCGCGACGACCGCCTGCGCATCACCGTGAAGGCGCTCGGCGGGCACTCCCGGCGGGTCCGCGGGCTGCGGCCCGGCACCAGGGTCCTGGCCACCGGCCCGTTCGGCGCGCTCACCGAGCGGCGCCGCACCCGCCCCAAGGTCCTGCTGATCGCCGGCGGCATCGGCATCACTCCGATGCGGGCGCTCTTCGAGTCCCTGCCCGCGAGCCCCGGCGACCTCACCCTGCTCTACCGCGCGGGCGACGCCGGACAGCTGGTCCTGCGCGATGAGCTGGAGGCCATCGCAGCGTCCCGCCAGGCCGCACTGCACTACCTGGTGGGCCGCTCCGACGCCGCGTACGACCCGCTCGCGCCGCAGGCCCTGCGTGCGCTCGTACCCGACCTGTCCGACCGTGACGTCTACCTCTGCGGGCCGCCCGGCATGGCCGACGCGACGACCGCGTCGCTGATCAGGGCGGGCGTCCCGGCCGCGCGCATCCACTCCGAGTGCTTCACCTACTGAGGACGCCGATTCACCGATGAATCCGATGGATCCGATGAACCAGTACTCCGCACCCCAGGAGCCCGCGCGACTCCCGCCGCCCGCACCGGCTTGCGAGCCGCAGCCGCAGCCGCGGGCCCGCCGGGCGGCCGCCCGGCACCGGAAGTCCGCGCCGTCCCGCCGGCTCGCCGCCGGGCTCGCCCTGGCCAGTGTCGTGGCCGCGACGCTCATCACGCTGACCGTCGACCCGGCCGCACCCGCCCCGGACGCGGCCCCGGACGCCACCCCGCACGCGCAGCCCGCGCGCTGAGCGAAGGCGCCCGGCCGGGCAGTCCGCCGTGCACCGGGTAGTCGAAGAGCGGCGAACGGCACCGCCGCCGCGGGCAGGTGCCTGCCGTCGACGAGGTGGTGATGTGGGCTGATCGCCCGGGGTCAGGCCCGCGGCGGGGCGCCCGCTCGTCGGCGGTGGATGGCCACCGCGGCGGATGCGGCCAGCAACATGCTCAGAACGACGGGCAGGAACAGCGCGTGCGGCGCCCCGGTCGACGAGGCCACCATGACGAAGGGCAGGCCCGCGAGGAACACCGCGGGTGCCGTGCGCAATCGGGCGAAGGCCTGCCGCCCGGCCAGCAGCAGTCCGCCGGCCACCGGTACGGCGGTCTGCAGCCCGCTCAGCGGGCCCGGCAGCGGCCACACCGTCGGCGCCAGGGTCAGCACCGCCACCCCCGCCGACACCGCGGACACCCCGACAGCGGTGCGCACCCGCAGGGCCGGTCGCAAGTCGGGCGGAGACAGCAGGGCCACGAGCGCCAGAAGGAGGATCGGCCCGGTGAAAAGAACCGCGAATTGAAGGCCCAGACCCAGCCGGAGTGCCTGGGACGCGAAGATCGCCGCGGTGCCCGCCGACAACGCCCACGTGCCCGCCGCCCAGCGGCCGGTCAGGGCCAGCACGGCCCCCACGACCGTCACGAGGCAGGCTGCCCCCGCCAAGGCCACGGGGCCGGCGCCGTCGATCCGGCAGGCGAAGCGGAGAGTGGAGAGCGTCAGCCGCGCCCAGGACATCGCGTTCACGCCGACCGCGACGACGGCGAACGGGGCCAGAGCCGCGAGGAACCGCCCTGCGCGTCCCACCGAGCCGAGGCCGAGCCGCATGCGCAGCGCATGGCCGACGACATCGAGGGCCTCGCGGGTCCGGGCTGCCCTGCCCGCACCGTCCGTGGCCTCACGGTAGGCGCCGGCGATCTCGTCGCCGAACTCCCGGCGGTACGTGGCCGGGTAGAGCATCAGCAGCGCCCTCACGCGGTCACCGCCGCGCCGAATCCGCCGAGTTCCAGGCGGCGGTTCGCTTCCTGGGCCGTGCGCGCGATACGAGCCGCCTCGGCGGCCAGGGCCTCGCGGCCGCGCGGAGCCAGGGCGTAGCTGCGGCGCCTGCGCCCGTCCACCACCTCGTCCTCGTGGACGGCGATGAGTTCTTGTTCGAGGAGCCGTTCAAGGGCGCCGTACAGCGTTCCCGTACGCATCTTCGTGCGTCCTTCCGAGATCTTCTCGACCTCCTGGGCGATCGCGTATCCGTGGCGCGGGGCATCGGCGATCGCGGTGAGGATGAGCAGCGTCGGCTCTCGCAGAGCTTGATCGTTCACGAGGATCACGATAGCTCGGTGTCCGACATATGTCGATGGACGACTTATGCAAAGGGCGTGGCCGGCGCCGGAGTTGACCCTCCCCCTACGTCAGGCTGGAGGCTGTGGACGAACGAAAGGGCAGGTCCATGGGCTATACCGTGGGTCAGGTCTCGGCCTTCGCCGGGGTGACCGTACGCACGCTGCACCACTACGACAGGGCCGGGTTGCTCTCTCCCGGCGACCGCAGCCGGGCCGGGTACCGCCGCTACGACGACCGCGACCTCGCGCGGCTCCGGCACATCCTCTTCTACCGCGAACTGGGCTTTCCCCTGGACGAGATCGCCGAGATCCTCGCGGACCCGCAAGCCGGCGTGCTGCACCACCTGCGGAACCGGCAGCGGCAGCTGACGGAGGAGATCGCCCGACTACGGCGGCTGTCCGAGGCGGCCGAGCGGGCCATCGAGGTCCAGCAGACCGGCGTGTCCCTGACGCCCGAAGAACGCTTCGAGGTCTTCGGGGAGATCTCCTTCGACCTCAGCTACGCCACCGAAGCCCAGCTGAAGTGGCGGGACTCGAAGGGGCACCGGGAGGCGATGGCCCGGGCCGGCACCCACACCAAGGAGGACTGGCGCCGGCTGATGGCCGAGGCCGCCGCCTGGCGGGCGGATCTGCTCGCCTGTCATGACGACGGCGAACCCGCCGACGGCGAACGGGCCATGGACATCGCCGAGGAGCACCGGCTGCACGTCACCCGCTGGTTCACGCCGTGCCCGCCGGAGATGCACCGGCGGATCGCCGACGACTTCGCCGCCGACCCGCGCGCCTTCGCCCTCGTCGTACCACCGTCACAGCAGCGGCCGGACCTGGCCGCCTACCTGGCCCGGGCGGTACACGCCAACGCGTCCCGCCGCGCCCACCTCCACGAACCACGTATGGGGAAAACCGATGAGAATCCTGATCGCCACGGCCGGATCGCGCGGTGACGTCGCGCCGTACACCGGACTGGGGGCCGCCCTGCGCAACGCGGGACACGAGGTCGCACTCGCCGCCACAGCATCGTTCGCGCCCCTGGCCGGGGAAGCCGGACTGGAATTCCGGCCCCTGCCCGCGGACCCCCGGGCACACGGTGACGTGCAAGGCGGACGCGAACTGCTGCGGGCCGCAGCCGCGTTCATCACGGATCTGGGCGAGGGGTTCGCCGGTGCCGTCGCCAAGGGCACGGACCTGCTCCTGCTGTCGGCCACCACCGCCCCGCTCGGCTGGCACGTCACGGAAGCCACCGGGATACCGAGCCTGGGCGTGTACCTGCAACCCACGACCCCCACCGGCGACTTCGCCCCGACCGTGACGGGAGCCCGCTCGCTGGGCCGGCTCGGCAACCGCGCCGCCGGGCGGTTCGCCCTGCGCATGACCGACCGGGTCTTCGAGCCGGCGGTGGCACGGCTGCGGAAACGCCTGGAGCTGCCGGCCCTGACCGCCGCACGGATGCGCCGCCGCCGGGACCAGGCCGGGTGGCCCGTCCTGCACGGCTTCAGCACCGCGCTGCTCCCCCGCCCCTCCGACTGGCCGGCCCACCTGACGGTGACCGGCTCCTGGTGGCCGTACGTTGACGCGGACCGCCCTCTTCCCGCGGACCTGGAGGACTTCCTGGCGGCGGGACCGCGCCCGGTCCTCGTCGGCTTCGGCAGCATGGCCGCCGGGGAAGGAGAACGCCTGAGCGAAATCGCCGTACGTGCCCTGCGCCGTGCCGGGCTGCGGGGGATATTCCAGTCGGGCAGCGCCCGGCTCGTCGCCGACGGGGACGACGTCCTGACCATCGGCGACGTACCGCACGCCCTGCTGTTCCCACGACTGGCAGCCGTCGTCCACCACGCCGGAGCCGGCACCTCGGCGGCGGCGGTCCGCGCCGGGGTCCCGTCCGTCGCGGTACCGGTCGCGGCGGACCAGCCCTTCTGGGCCGCTCGGCTCGCCGCGATCGGCGCGGCGCCCTCCCCGGTCCCCTTCCGCTCCCTGACCGTCGAAGGCCTCGCCCACGCGCTCACGACCGCGGTGCGGGAGCCGTCGCACACGAAGGCGGCCGCGGCCGCCGCGCGGCACATGTCGACGGAGGACGCGGCGGGCAGCGTCGTGACGGCGGTACGACGGCTGACGGAATGCTCCGCCCGGGTGCACCCCCGCCCCGGTCGCTGACGCGGCGTCCGGGCCGGGAACGGGTCAGACCCGGTCGAGCCGGTCCGCGCCGTCGCGGCGGCGGGCGTACTCGCGGGCGGCGACCTTCACCCACGGGGTGCCGCACTCGGTCGGTGCGGACCAGCCGGAACTCGGCCTCGGGCAGCACGTGGACGAGCCGCCCCGACCACGGGTACCAGGCCCATCTGCCGTACGCGTCCGGCCGGCCGCCCACGACCTCCTGGACAACTGCACGTCACCCGGTGGGGCGCAGTCGAATTGATCTTCTACTTGAGTGCGCCGGTCGCGCGCTGCGTACGCCCCTGCGACCCCACGCCCCTGGGCGGTCAACTCCGCGCGGTGGGCGTCTCGGCCGCCGGGCGGGGCGGACGGGGCGCGACCCTGGGGAGGAGTTCGTCGGCCGTGGTGTTCAGGTGGAGTTGGAGCAGGTGGTGGGGGAAGGAATAGCCGCTGTCGGTGCGGTGGAGGAGCACCCGCTCCTCCGCGGCGTGCAGGAAGCGCCGGTAGCGGTGCGGCGTGCGCCCCCGGTACGCCAGCACCGCGCGGATCGTCCAGTGGCGCACCACGGCCAGACCCCCGAAGCGGAAGCCCCGGATCACCCCGAACAGCGCGCCGAGCAGGGCCGCGACGAAGCCGGCCCTGCGCAGGCCGTCGCCGGGCGCGGCCAGGGCGATCAGCGCCAGCAGGCCGAGACCGCCCACGGCCAGTCCCGCGAAACCGTGGACCAGCGAGAAACGCGCCGAGCGGCGAACCCCCTCGTTCGGGCGGGGCCGGCGGTCCTGCAACGACGGCTCGAACTGGTTGCCGAAGACGTAGACGAGGCCGAGGAGCAGCGACGCGATCGGGGCGATCCACGAGGGTTGCGGGCACAGCAGGTGGACGACGTATCCGAGCAGGCCGATGAGCGCGGCCCAGACGATCACGGACAGCGTGCCGCGCGCGAGGTACTGCTTGACCGGCGAGGAGTAGATCATCAGTTCCTGCCGTCGCCAGGTCCACCGCATCTGCTCCACCGGCTGGAAGACAGGGGTGAACGAGGCTTCCATCTGGGTGACCGTGACCCACAGGTAGGCGAGCCCCACCACCGAGCATCCGGGTCCCGTCAGGTCGGCCTTCGCGACGTAGAGCAGCCAGAAGAGGATGAGCAGCATCACGGGCCCGTTGGCCATGAGGGGGATCGCCAAGGCCCCGCGCTCCTCGCGACGTCGCTTCCCGGCCCCGCCGCCCTCCTCACCGCTCTCCTCACCGCTCTCCTCACCGGTCTTCAGGTAGTGCTTCTCCGACTGGTACGCCTGGGCGGCGACGTTCATCACCATCGCCAGGGCAAGGGCCCCGGCGTCCCGCACGCCGGTGTGCACCACCCCGGCCCGGACGGCCACCACCAGCCACACCAGGGGAAGTCCCAGCGCGAACGCCGCCATAATCACGTTGGGAACGATCCGCGGGAGGATCTGCTCCCGCGGGGACAGCCAGCTCAGGTCCAGCCGGTCCAGGTACAGCACGTGTTCCCGGCGCTCGGTGAGCGTCCGGGCGAGCGAGGTCAGCCAGGTGAGGGTCCGCTCGGGGGCCGCGTCCGGCCGCGGGCGGTCCCGCCGCAGGCACTCACGGGTGTAGGCGTCGAAGATCCGGCCGCGGCGCTCGGCGAGGCTGCCCGGCGTGCGCAGGTCGTCCGCCGGCCGGTTGCGGTAGGTGAGCCGGATGAAGTTGAGCATCATCGGCGATCGGAACAGCGGCCACAGGTCCGGATGCCCCTCCAGCGCGGCGTGCACGTCCGCGAGGGCCCCGCGGTCAGCGGCCAGGAACTCGTGGACGTCCCGTTGGCTCGGGGGCCGGATCTCGACGTAGCGGAGCGCGCGGATGCTCTGGGCGAGGCGGTACAGGTCGGCCTCGTCCGTGCGGCAGCCGACCGCCATGCCCGGGCAGGACCGGCGCAGTTGCCGGAGCTCCTTCACGCACGTGCGCCGTTCCTGTTCCGGCACCTCGTCCAGGCCGTCCAGCACGGGCAGCAGCCGGTGCTCGTGCAGCCAGGTCCGCACCAGCACGCCCGAGACGCCCCGGTACTGCTCGCTCATGGCGGCGACCAGCCACTCGTCGAGGGGCTCGCCCCGGTACGTGTCCAGCCGCAGGTAGACCGGGATGTGCAGGGGCTCCCGGTCATCGGGGCCGTCGAGCGCCTCGACGGCCAGCCGGTGGGCGAGCCGGGCGAGCTGCGTGGTCTTCCCCATGCCCGGCCGGCCCAGCACCACCAGCTCATCGGTTTCCCCGTAGAGCGCGCGGACGCTGGTCACGGCGGTCGGCACCGGTACGAGTTCGGCCCGGCGGGCCCTTCTGGCCCGGCGGCCGCGCACGGAGTGCTCCCGCACGCGATCCGGCGCGGGTTCCGGCGCGGTGAGGATCGCGAACCGCGGCGTGAGGTAGTGGTGGACCTCGGCCCGCCCGAGTTCCACGGCCGCCCTGTCCCTGACCTGCTTGACCAGCCTGCGGCGCAGTCGTATGGCGTACGCGTCCCTGCGGTGGCGCACGGGCCAGGTGACGGCCACCACCACCCACGACATGACGGCCCGGGCGAACCGGAGGACGGGGTAGCGGCGGAGGTCCATGCCCGGGGCGTCGGCACGGTGAGCGGGCGGGGTCTCCCCCGCCTCCGGCTCCGGGCCGCCGTCCTCTTCCCCGACTCCCGGGAGCAGCGGAGGAGGAACTTCCGCTGCGCCGCCGCCCGGATCCCGCTCCGCGGCCGGCGCCTGCTCCGCCCAGGCCTTGTGCCACCGGGGCTCCCACTCGCCGGGGGCCCCGCCCAGCGCCGTGACCATGGACAGGAAGGGGACCAGGCGCGGGCGCCTCTTGCCGGAGAAGGATTCGGAGACGTAGGGCGGACTGAGGTTGGCGGCCTCGGCCAGCGCGGTCACCGTGGGGCGTGCGGTCGGCTCCAGCCCCTCGTAGAGCTCGTCGTGGACCCGGCGCATGAGCTCGGCCCAGACCCGTAACTCCGGTGCGGCCGCGGCCGGATCGGGGCGCTGCGGACCCCGGGGCCGGGAACCGGTGCGTCCTGGCATCCGCTCTCCCCCTTCACGAACCGTTCATTGCCGTTCATTCGTTCACGGCCGCCGAAAAGCCTGGTCGGCGGGGTGCGGCGGGCCGTAGAACTGTGCTCGTCGGGGCTCGCCGCCACGCTCACGGCGGATGCGCACGGGGGTCACCGCGCCCACCCCGACGCACCCATTTTGGCCAGCGGAGCGCCGCTTGTACGGCCAACTGGCAGGTCCGGAAAATTCGTTGCCGACCGAGGAGTTCCCGCATGAGTCCGCCCACGACACCGTCACGCCTGCTCCCCTCCCTCGGCGGCCTGGTGACGGCCGGGCTGGGGGTGTCGGCCGAGGCACCCTGGTGGTCGGTCGCGACCATCGGGTTCGCCGCGCTCCTGGTGCTGCGGGCGGAGGCACTCGTCAACGCCCGCAACGAAGCACGCCGCGGGCTCCACGAGGGCCGGCTGCTGGCTTCGGTGCCCAGCCGGCAGGCCCTGGGCTACCTCCGCGAGGTCAGACGGGCCCAGTTGGGCCCCCCGCCGCAGCCGGAGCCGCCGATCCCCGGCACGGGCGGCGCAAGCTCCGACTCCGCCGGCGCTTGAGACTACGATGCGTGGGTTCGACAGGGCAGGCAGCGGGGGTGCGTGACGTGAGCGGTTACGGCGGGGGGGGGGGGACCGGGGGGGGGGGGGGGGGGGGGGGGGGGGGGGGGGGGGGGCGGGGGGGGGGGGGGGGGGGGGGGGGGGGGGGGGGGGGGGGGGGGGGGGGGGGGGGGGGGGGGGGGGGGGG